>CACZQX010000291.1 GCA_902783445.1 uncultured Lachnospiraceae bacterium | reverse complement strand
GTTACCAACTGTCTGGTTTGCACCGGTAAGTTCGTTAAACAATGTTGTTTTACCCGAGTTAGGGTTACCAACCAGGGCAATTCTAAGCTTTTCCATTTTTATTCCTCCGTTATTAGTTAACCATTATCATTTCCGCTTCGCTTTTTCTTAAGGAAAGTTCATAACCTCTTACCGTAACTTCAATAGGGTCACCCAGAGGCGCAACTTTTCTTACATAAACAGAAACGTTTTTTGTGATGCCCATGTCCATAATTCTTCTTTTAATGGCACCTTCACCACAAACTTTGCTAACTGTAACGGTTTGTCCGTTTGCGACTTCTTTTAGTGTCTTCATTTTAAAATCTCTCCTTTTATTAGATGTAGATTCTTTTTGCCATATCTTTACCTATGGCAATTCTTGAACCCTTAACATTAACAATCATATTTCCACCCGATTCGGAAACAACTTCAATATCCGCTCCGCTTACAAAACCCAAGTTCCCCAGGAAGCGCACTGTTTCCTCTTTTCCTTTTACTTTTGCTATCGTCAATTTTTCGCCGATTGGCGCTACGTATAAAGGCATCACTTTTTACCTCCGACTCTCCTTTATTTATGCGTGAAGCGTAAAATTCAGAAATTTTCCTATAAATATTAGTTAGTTTGTATTTACTAACCTATAAGTTAGCACATTCTAACCATCGTGTCAACTCCTTATTAAGAATTTTTTTCAATTGATTTTTAGCTCATATGATGGTAGAATAAATTTCGATAGTTTCAAAGGAGGATGTTAGACATGCCAACATGGGCAATAGTTTTGATTATAGTTGCTGCAGTAGTGGTTGCGGCATTTATCGCATTATATTTTTTCGGAAAAAGAATTCAAAAGAGACAGGACGAACAGCAAGAAGCCATTGAAGCAGCTTCACAGAATATGACTTTGTTCATTATCGATAAAAAGAAAATGAGAGCCAAAAACTCCGGATTACCTAAGGTTGTTCAGGATCAAATGCCAAGAAGATTCAGACTTGCAAAACTTCCTTGCGTTAAGGTTAAAGTCGGTCCGAGAGTTATGACAATGCTTGCCGACAATGATGTTTTCAAACAACTTCTTCCAAAACAAGAAGTTAAAGCTACCGTAAGCGGTATTTACATTACATCGGCAAAAAGAATTCGCGGTCCCGTACCGGAAGCTCCAAAGAAAAAGAGATTTAAACTTTTCTAGATTTAAAAAGGTTAAGCAAAATGCTTAACCTTTTATTTTTTCTACTTTTATTTCCATTGTGTTTTTGCTTGCAAAAGCGCCGTTCATTATAATGTCATATTGCATGGCAAGTTTCAAATCATCAGCCGTTTCAAACACCCTTATAAACTTGGTGTCAAAGCGCAATTTTAAAGAACCTCCGTAAACATTAAAATCCGTTTCTTCCGTAATGCCTGTTTTGAAGCCCATTTTTGTGGTGATTTTATCTGCCTTATTCTTTTTTACAACCGATATTTTATCACCGTCAATTTTTATCATCGAACTGTCATAACCGGATTCTTTAACATTTTCTTCATATACAATGTAATTGACACTTTCGCGTTTTGACCATTCGCCTTTTGATTTAGTTTCGATTATTTCTTCATTGCCGCTTTCATCAGTATGAATGGCTTTTATATATACATTTACTTTATCTGCCATAAATGCCTTTCTAGTAGCTTTCTATATTAATTTTTTTTGTATTGTCGATTTCCAAATCCAATATAAGTTTTGCCGCTTCATTAAATGACTCCGGCGCATCGCTTACATAAAACTCGTGAAAAGGTTTTTCTTTTGACTCGGATAAAAGTCCCTGTTCTTCAAGAACTTTTTTAAGCACCAACACGGTTTCGTAGGCCGGATTCACAAGGCTTACGTTTTCACCCACAACGCTCTGTATTGTTTCTTTGAGAAGAGGATAATGGGTACATCCCAGCACCAATGTGTCTATATTCATCTCCATCAAAGGTTGGAGATAACGCTTTGCCATTGTTAAAGTTACGCTGTCGGTTGCCATGGATTCTTCCACCAAAGGAACGAACAAAGGACATGCTTTTCCGTAAACTTCTATCTCCGAATCTTCATTTTGTATAAAACGAGCGTACAATTTACTGTTTACGGTACCGATTGTTCCTATCACGCCGACTTTTTTATTTCTCGTTTGCCTTGCAGCAGCTCTTGCTCCCGGCAAAACCACACCCACAACGGGTATATCAAGTTCTTTTTCCAGTTCTTCAAAGGCAAATGCACTTGCCGTATTGCAAGCAATAACTATGGCTTTAACCTCTTTTGTTCGCAAGAAATTGGTTATTTGTCTTGCAAAACCAAGAACAGTATCTTTTGATTTGCTACCATATGGAATGCGCGCCGAATCGGCAAAATATACGATTTTTTCATTCGGTAAATTGCGCATTATTTCTTTTGCTACCGTAAGCCCACCGACACCGGAGTCAAATACTCCGATTGGGAGCGATTTATTATCAACCATTTTAAACAGCCTTTCCGTCATCTTTTAATCTAAAATATGTCATCATTGCCTTTTGAAGCATTTTTCCGTCTTGATCGTTTATAACGATTTCGACGATTATCATGCGCTTGCCGGCTTTGATTACGCAAGCCTCGGCAACCAGCTTTGTTACGTTCAAAGTAGGATTAATATAGTTAATGTCGCTTCTTACCGTTGTAACCCTTTTGGCAACCGTACATGCCGCAAAACCTCCGACCGTATCCGCCAAAGAAAATACAGCTCCGCCGTGTATGCTTCCGATTGGATTATGATGAAAATCTTTTATTTCGATTTCGCCTTTTGCAAAGCCTTCTTTCATCTCGGTTACTTTTATTCCGACATAATTTGTAAAGCCCACATTTTGATATTTGTATAACTCGTCTATATTAATATCCATAAGCTATCTGCTCCTTAAGTTAAAGTGCTCACTACATTATAACCGCTTTAGAGCAAAAAAGAAAGAAGCTTAATCCCCAAAAAGCTTCTTTCTTTTTTTATATATTATAACCTTCTCAATAAATTTCTTTGGAACAATATAGATTATACAACACATTTACCATAAGCACAATAGCTTTTATTGTGAATCATCTCTACCGTTTGTACAAAATTTATCGAGCTTTTTGTGCACCTTGCACAAGTAATTTCTTTTGCTTAACAAAATTGTAACATTATTTTTTCGCTTCTGTTGTTGTTGTTTCACCCTCGGCAGTCGTCTCCGGTTCTTTATACAAAGGATTTTTTACTACGCCATAGCCTTCGCATGTAGGACATACCACAAGTCCCGAACCACCGCAATGGGTACAAAGTCTTTCGTTCGGCGCCGGATTCGTCCATGTGGAATTGGTGTCGTCATTATAAAGGATTTCATATTGAGAATCTATTCCGTCGCCACCGCACTCCGGACATGCAATCATTCCGATACCCTTGCATGTTGAACATGTAAGCTCTGCAGGTTGGGTTACTCCCTCTTTTACCACTTTTGTAAGTTTTGCCGTTGTTTTATCAAAGGTAAGCTCACTTTCCATTCCAAGGAAATACTCAAAGAAATGAGACGTTGCATATAAACATTTGTTGTAAACAACAGGTGCCGTCGTTCTTATTGGCTTATCATCATAGTAAAGAACATTTTTTCCTTCACGAAGATATAATACTTTTCCGTTTATCTCGGTTGTCAATGTTGAATTTGAATCGCTTTCGACATATTTGATGTCATAATAATCCAAAACATCTTTTACAGGATAATACAAGCATTGCTCATCCGTCTCTTCAATACTGAAATAAGTGGTTGTCTGCGGTTGGGTTGTTGTTGTTTGAGTATTTGCCGCAGTTGTTGTCTGAGCCTGTGTTGTGGTTGTTTTATTCGTGCTCGTTGTTGTCGTTTCATTTCCCGATTTGTTATCGCTTGTGGTTTTTGCAGTATCCGACGTTTCTTCGTCATCAAATAAATCGTCGTATTTTTCGGATTTATGTTCAAGAAGATATTCTGCCGTATATCTGAAAGGATAATGTTTTGTTTCCATCAAATTATCCTCAATGGACAACTGATACAAAACATGACCGTCATCCGTCACATAAGGAAATTCCGTAATTCCCCCATCTTTTGCAATATCGATGGAATCATCGCAAGCCGTAAGCACAACAGCTGCCATAACTACCAACATGATTAATGCCAAAAACTTTTTCATAGCCTTTACCTTTCTTAGCTAAAATAAACCAGATGGTCTTCCGGCTCACTTGCAGCTTCGATTTTTTCAAATTTGAGCATAGGAACTTCGTCCTTAACATCCGGATCGTAATCCATAAAAACTTTTGCCGTAAGCACAGCCCAGGATTTGTTTTCCAGCTCTTTGCTTTTATCATAGAAACATTTCAGACCCAAAAATTGAATATCATCCGCGCAACATGTCATGGCAAATCTGCCCGCCGCGAAATATTCGTCTTTTGTGCCCTCACCGTTATATATAACCGATAAAAACTCTATTGTTTTATCTACATATTTTTCCGGATGATCGTGCAAATCAAGATACCAAAGCCCATAATCCGTCTCCGGAATTTTGATAAAATCGCCGCTTATATCAAAAGGAACTCCGTCATCTCCGCCTTGCTCGATTGTGCCGTCGCTTCTTTCATAGGCGATTTGAACTTTTCTGTTGATGGATTTGATATTTTGTCTGTATTTTTGCTTAGGTGTATCATCCGTACATCTGTTGATAATGATTAAATCCGACAAAAACAAATTTTCAAAAATCATTGAGCGCATATTTTGAAGATATGAATCAAATGTTGTCGCATCAACCAAAGACATAATTTGAACAAGCTGCCAATTGTCAGGAAGCTTTCCTTCATCGCCGATTGTATCGTATTTCCAAGTGCCGTTGTACTCAACGAATATAATATGAGGCTCATATTTGGCTTCCAATTCATCCATTTTTTCTCTGGTGAACTCATCTTCGGAAGCTATTTCCACGAGATTGGCATTATACTTCTTTTTAAGCTCTATCTCGTCGTATTCTTCTTCC
>CACZQX010000290.1 GCA_902783445.1 uncultured Lachnospiraceae bacterium | reverse complement strand
TGAGGATAATTTAAATCTTATTAAAGAAAAGCTGGGCGAAGAAAGCGTTTTGCAAAACGAGCCTATGAGTAAGCATACAAGCTTTAAAGTAGGCGGGCCCGCAAAGGTTTTTGTCATACCGAAAAACGCCGAAGAATTGGCATATGTGATAAAAGTGCTTGTAAAAGCAAAAGAAAAGCACTTCATTCTGGGAAACGGAAGCAATGTTTTGGTTAGAGATGAAGGCTTTGAGGGAACAATAATTCTTATCAAAGACAATTTAAAATACTACAGGAGCGGAAGCAACGGAATAGAAACAAAAGTTACGGTATCTGCCGGAATGACGCTTAAGGAGTTGTCGGATGCATTGTTAAAAGACGGTCTTTGCGGCTTTGAGTTTGCATCGGGTATTCCGGGATGCGTAGGCGGAGCCATGGCCATGAATGCGGGAGCATACGGCGGAGAAATGAAAGATGTTGTTTGCGGTGCCAAAGTTATAGATCAAAGCGGAAATATAATCATTTTGAAAAAAGAAGAACTTGAGATGGGATACAGAAGCAGTGCTATTCAAAAGAAAGGCTATGTTCTTTTGGAAGCTTATTTGCTTTTAAAAAGCGGAGATCCGAAAGAGATTCGCGCAAAAATAGATGATTTTACCGCAAGACGGGAAGAAAAACAACCCCTTGATATGCCAAGTGCCGGAAGTACATTTAAAAGGCCCGAAGGCTATTTTGCGGGCAAACTTATAATGGATAGCGGCCTTAGAGGTTACAGACACGGCGGCGCTATGATTTCCGAAAAACATTGTGGGTTTGTGGTTAATGCCGGAAACGCGACAGCGGCCGATATAATTGCGCTTATTGAAGAAGTACAAAAAATTGTATTTGAAAAGTTCGGAGTAAGGCTTGAGCCGGAAGTGAGGATTATTTAATGCGATTTATTATTGTAACCGGTATATCCGGGGCGGGAAAGACAACTACATTGAAGTTTTTTGAAGATATGGGCTATTTTTGCGTAGACAATCTGCCCATTAGTTTGATTCCGAAATTTGCGGAATTATCGAGAAACGAAGAACAATACAATGTAGGGCAGATTGCATTGGGCATCGATATCAGAGGTGGGCAGGCACTTTCAGAACTTCAGGGAGTTTTGGAAGAACTCAATAAACAGAACCATTCATTTGAGATACTCTTCCTTGAGGCAGACAATGCAACTTTAATTAAACGTTACAAAGAATCCAGAAGAAGTCACCCACTTGCACCGGAAGGCAACATAGAAGAGGGGATAAGACGCGAGAGAAAAGAATTGGATTTCCTTGCAAAACAAGCAGATTATACAATAAATACCAGCACGCTTCTTACAAAAGAACTCAAAAAGCAGTTGGAATCGATTTTTAAAGAAAACAAAGAATACAAAAACCTTTTTGTTACGGTTATGTCTTTTGGCTTTAAATACGGGATTCCCGCAGATGCGGACCTTTTATTTGATGTTCGTTTTATGCCGAATCCATATTATATAGACAGCATGAAACAAAAGACGGGAAATGACAGGGAAGTGCGGGATTATGTTACAAACAATCCCGTTACAAAAGAATTTATGGAGCGCTTAACGGGTATGGTGCGCTTCCTTATTCCCAATTACATCAGCGAGGGAAAATCTCAGCTTGTAATAGCTGTGGGCTGTACCGGCGGAAGACATCGTTCCGTAACAATAGCCAACGAGCTTTATGAAGATTTGAGTAAAGACGCAAATTATGGAATTAAAATCCTTCATAGGGATGTGGAGAAATAAAAATGTCGTTTTCGGGCAAAATAAAAGAAGAACTTTCCAAGGAAGTTCGAGGTGCCAGACACTGTATGATTGCGGAATTTGCAGCCATTAACAGCTTTGTGGGCAGCATTGCGGCAAGCAAAGCGGGCGTGGCACTTAAAATGACAACTGAAAATAAATATGTTTCGAGAAAATACTTTACATTGTTGAAAAAAGCATTTAATATAGAAACAGATGTGTCAAAAAAAACATCCGAAAAAAACCATGAAACAGGCGTAAATACTGCGATTGTGGATTCCAAGGAGGATGTTTTGAAAATCCTTTCCGCCCTAAAAATCATAAAAGATGACGGAAGCTTGGACGATATGACCACCGTCAATGAGATGCTCTTTATGAATACATGTTGCAAAAGAGCATTCTTAAGAGGAGCATTCCTTGCGGCGGGCTCTGTGGGAGATCCAAATAAATCTTATCATTTGGAAATAGTTTGTCCCACAATGGAGCGAGCTAAACAGATACAGGGCTTAATATGGGATTTTGAAATTGATGCTAAAATTGTTGCAAGAAAAAAAGCTTATGTGGTATATATAAAAGAAGGTGCCGGCATTGTTGACTTTCTGAATGTAATAGAAGCTCATGTTGCTTTGATGGATTTGGAAAATGTCAGAATCATAAAAGAAATGCGCAATGCGGTTAACCGTCAGGTTAATTGCGAAACGGCAAATATCAATAAAACCATAACGGCTTCAATGAAGCAAATTGAAGACATTGAATATATCAGGGACAGCGTGGGTTTAGAGACTCTTTCCGATAATTTAAAAGAGATGGCTTATCTTAGAATAGCGCACCCTGAAGCAAATTTAAACGATTTGGGACGCCTTTTAAATCCGCCAATCGGAAAATCGGGCGTTAACCATAGATTAAGGAAAATCAGCGTGATAGCCGATAACCTTAGAGAATCTTAAAAAATGTTTACTTACTTATCACCATGGAGGGAAGTTATGGTATCAAAAAACATGACAATCGGACTCAAATCGGGCTTGGAGCCGAGACCTGTAGCTGTATTTGTACAGGTTGCAAGTCAATATGAAAGCACAATTTTCGTTGAGTACGGAACAAAGAAGGTAAACGCAAAAAGCATCATGGGGATGATGTCATTGGGAATCGCAACAGGGGAAAATGTTACCGTTTTAGCTGACGGTGCAGACGAAGAAGAAGCTATTAAAAGCATCGAAGAATATTTAAGCGAAGAAAAATAATTAGGAACACGGAAGGAATAAGCATGAGTTTTACACATTTACATGTACATACGCAGTATAGTCTGCTTGATGGCTCAAGCAAGATAAAAGAACTTGTAAATCGTGTAAAAGAATTGGGCATGGACAGTGTGGCAATCACTGACCATGGTGTAATGTATGGGATTATAGAGTTTTATAAAGCAGCCAAGGAGGCGGGGGTAAAGCCAATCCTTGGCTGCGAAGTATATGTAGCTCCACATTCTCGTTTTGATAAGGAGCTGTCCTCGGGTGATGACAAATATTATCATCTCGTTCTTTTGGCAGAGACGAATGAAGGTTATGCCAATCTTATAAAAATCGTATCCAGAGGTTTTACTGAAGGCTATTATTATAAGCCCAGAGTCGACCTGGAGTTATTGGAAAAATACCACGAAGGTATTATCGCCCTTAGTGCATGTCTTGCAGGGGAAGTTTCAAGAAACATTTTAAAAAACAATTATGAAGAAGCAAAAGCTGTGGCTTTGCGTTACAGAGATATTTTTGGTGAAAACAATTTCTTTTTGGAGCTTCAAGATCACGGAATAAGCGAGCAAAAAACCGTTAATGCCGCACTGCTCAGAATGAGTAAAGAAACCGGCATAAAGCTTGTTTGCACCAATGATTCTCATTATACGTTTGCCGAGGATTATCAAGCGCATGATATTCTTCTTTGCATTCAAACGGGTAAAAAAGTATCCGATGAAGACAGAATGCGCTATGAAGGCGGACAGTATTATATAAAAAGCGAAGAAGAGATGCGTACTCTTTTTAAATATGCCGAAGAAGCCGTGGAAAACACACATGACATTGCAAACAGATGCAATGTGGAGATAGAATTCGGTGTTACTAAATTGCCTAAATTTGATGTGCCCGAAGGTTTTACATCCGTAAGCTATCTTGAGCATCTTTGCAATGAGGGTTTGAAAAAACGCTACGGAGAAAATCCGAAAGAGGAATTAAAAGACAGACTGGAATATGAGTTAAATACCATAAAAAATATGGGTTATGTGGATTATTTCCTCATAGTTTGGGATTTTATCAACTATGCGAAAGAAAACGGTATTGCGGTTGGTCCGGGACGTGGATCGGCAGCCGGCTCTATAGTTGCATATTGCCTTGCCATAACCGACATAGACCCAATCAGATACAATCTTCTTTTTGAACGTTTCTTAAATCCGGAACGTGTGTCCATGCCCGATATAGACGTGGATTTTTGTTTCGAACGTCGTCAAGAAGTAATAGATTACGTAACAAGAAAATACGGAAGAGACAGAGTGGTACAGATAGTCACATTTGGTACAATGGCAGCCAGAGGAGTAATAAAAGACGTAGGTCGCGTACTTGATCTGCCCTATTCTTTATGCGATTCCATTTCCAAGTCCATTCCCAATGAGCTTGGAATAACCATAGATAAAGCATTGCAAAAAAATCCGGAGCTTAAAGAACGTTATGAGTCCGATCCGGAAATCAAATATTTAATAGATATGTCCAGAAGACTTGAGGGACTTCCGAGACATTCTTCCATGCATGCGGCGGGAGTTGTTATCAGTCAAAAGGCGGTTGATGAATATGTGCCTTTGGCTGTGGGCGCCGATGGTTCCGTTACAACTCAGTTTGTAATGACGGAGCTTGAAGAACTGGGCCTTCTTAAAATGGACTTCTTGGGCCTTCGTACTTTAACGGTTATAAGGGATGCACTGGTTAACATAAAACGCTCAAGCAATATAGATATTGATATGCATAATATCGATTATAACGATCCGAAGGTTCTTGCATCCATTGGAACGGGTAAAACCGAGGGCGTGTTCCAACTTGAAAGTGCAGGTATGAAAAACTTCATGCGCGAGCTTAAACCGCAATCTTTGGAAGACATAATCGCCGGAATATCTTTATATCGTCCGGGTCCTATGGATTTTATTCCAAAGTATTTAAAGGGTAAAAACCATCCGGAAGAAATAGTTTATGATTGTCCGGAGCTTGAGGAAATACTTTCTCCGACATACGGATGTATCGTTTATCAGGAACAGGTAATGCAGATAGTTATGAAACTTGCGGGATTTACCTTGGGCCGAAGCGATCTTGTTCGTCGTGCCATGTCAAAGAAAAAGGCAGCGGTTATGGAAAAAGAAGGTCAAAACTTCATTTTCGGTAACGAGGAAGAAAACGTTAAAGGTTGTATTGCCAACGGAATAGACGAAAAAGTCGCAAGAAAAATATATGATGATATGTCGGATTTCGCCAAGTACGCATTTAACAAATCTCATGCGGCGGCATATGCGGTTGTATCCTATCAAACGGCATATTTAAAATATTATTATCCGGTTGAATATATGGCGGCACTTATGACCAGCGTTATGGATAACATGACCAAAATATCCGAATATACCGCAGTTTGCAAGGCTATGGGAATCGACATTCTTCCGCCTGATGTAAACGAGGGATACAAAGGCTTTTCGGTTTCGGGCAAATCCATCAGATACGGATTGAATGCCGTAAAAGGAGTGGGTGCAAGCCTTATTGATTCCATAGTGGAAGAAAGAAATCTTAACGGTTTGTTCGGAAATTTAAAAGACTTTATCGAAAGACTGTCATCAAGAGACTTAAACAAAAGAGCCGTGGAAAACTTTATCAAAGCCGGTGCTTTGGATTGTATGGGAGCCACGAGAAAACAGCTCTTACAGGTTTATTCATCCATAATGGATGAGGTATCCTCAAACAACAAAAACTCAATTCAGGGACAAATGAGTTTTCTGGATATGGCTGGCATGGATGAAGAAAACAAAAAAGCTTTTGAAGTAAAATATCCCGATATAGGAGAATACGACAAAGAGCAAAAACTATATCTGGAAAAAGAGGTTTTGGGTCTTTACCTAAGCGGACATCCTTTGGAATCTTATAAAGGTTTTATTGAAGAAAACGGCGCAAAATCTTCAAAAGATTTTACAATGGATGAAGAAGGAAATGTTGCGGTTAAAGACAAATCTCAGGAGATAATTGCCGGAATGATAACCGCAATAACCGTAAAAACCACAAAAAGGAACGAACTTATGGCTTTTGTCACGGTGGAAGATTTTGTGGGAAGCGTAGAGGTTATAGTTTTTCCTAAGGTTTATTCCATGTGCAGAGGGGCTATTTGCGAAGATAACAAAGTATTTGTTAAAGGCAAGGTAAGCCTTGAAAGTGAAGAATCCGCAAAGCTTATAGCCGATACAATTATTCCTTTTGATGGAATTTCATCGGACATATGGATAAAAATAGACAATAAAGATATATACAAACAGCACGAAAGTGCTATAATAAATCTAATTACGAATAACCCGGGCGCGGATACGGTCATTGTTTATCTGGAAAAAGAAAAAGCAAAAAAAGTATTTCCGCGGAACCAGGGAATGAAAATAAACAGTAATATAGAAAAGACTTTAAAAGATCTTTTCGGAAATGAAAATGTAGTAGTTAAAAAGAAAAAATTGTAGTAATGGAGGTTATTCTATGAGTGAAATCAAAACAATAGGCGTTCTTACAAGCGGTGGTGATGCACCGGGAATGAATGCGGCAATCAGAGCCGTTGTCAGAACAGCCGTAGAATACGGAAAGAGAGTTGTAGGTATCAAAAAGGGCTATTCGGGTCTTTTAAATTATGAATACGAAGAAATGGGAAAAAGAAGCGTTTCCGAAATAATCGGAAAAGGCGGAACAATTCTTTATACAGCACGTTGTGATGAGTTCCTTACGGAAGAAGGCCAGCAAAAAGGTGCCGAAGCGTGTAGAAACTTAGGCATCGATGCACTTGTTGTAATCGGTGGTGACGGTAGTTTTAAAGGTGCAAAAGCACTTTCAAAACTCGGCGTAAATGTTGTTGGTATTCCTGGAACAATCGACTTGGACGTTTCAAGTACTGATTATACAATAGGTTTTGATACAGCGGTAAATACCGCAATGTCGGCTATCGATAAAATCAGAGATACATCAACATCTCACGAAAGATGCTCGGTTATTGAAGTTATGGGACGTTCCGCAGGCTACATTGCCCTTTGGTGCGGTATCGCCAACGGTGCCGAAGATATACTTCTTCCGGAATATTATGACGGTAACGAACAGGCAATAATCGATCATATTATCAGAAACAGACATCGCGGTAAAAAACACCATATTATTATAAATGCCGAAGGAATCGGCGGTTCCGTGGAAATGGCTCAGCGTATTGAGGCCGCAACGGGACTTGAAACAAGAGCAACAATTTTGGGCTATATGCAGCGTGGTGGTTCGCCTACATGCCGAGACAGAGTTTACGCTTCTTTGATGGGAGCAAAAGCGGTTGACGTTCTTTGCGCAGAAGGCAAGGAAAACAGAATCATAGCTTTCCAGCATGGTGAAGTTATGGATTATGACATGGATGAAGCACTTGCAATGACAAAAACGGTTTCCGATTTTGAGTACAGAATCGCACAGATTCTTTAATCAATCTGATTTGTAAGGATGGTTAAATGATTACATCTACATCAAATAATAAAATCAAAAAAGTAAATGCTTTACAGAAAAAGGCCAGACTCCGAAAGGAAGAAGGTCTTTTTGTTGTGGAAGGCATAAAAATGTTTAAAGAAGTTCCGAAAGAACTTCTCAAAGAGGTATATGTATCCGAAGATTTTTTCGAAAATAATAAAGAAGAAATAGAAAAATACGCAGCAGGGAAAATAGAAATTGTCTCCCGAAACGTCCTTGAATACATGTCGGATACGGTTACCCCTCAGGGAATTTTATGCCTTGTTAAACAACCCGAACACAGTCTTGTTGACATAATCAATTTGTTTGAAAAAAGCAAAAAAAATAAAAACAGGTTTTTGATTCTTGAAGATATAAGAGATCCCGGTAATTTGGGGACGATTATCAGAACGAGCGAAGCGGCGGGCGTTACGGGGGTTATTATGACCTTGGAGACGGCGGATATTTTTAATCCGAAAGTGGTTCGTTCCACCATGGGATCGATTTTCAGGCTCCCGTTTGTGTATGTTAAAGACATAAAAGAAGCAGTGGAAAGCCTGCAAAAATGCGGCATTAAGACCTATGCCACAAGCCTTGACGCTGACCGCTATGTTGATGAAATCAGTCTTTCGAAAAACTGTGCGTTTCTTATCGGCAACGAAGCGAATGGGTTACATAAAGAAACTTGCGAGCTTGCGGACGAACTCGTTAAAATACCTATGGATGGGGGCGTTGAGTCCTTAAATGCAGCTATCAGTGCTGCGGTTTTAATCTACTATCACAAACTTGCAAAATAATGAGCAAAAATCGATTAGTTTCCATAAAACACGCTATTTATTGAAACTTGACAAACTTTTTTTATTCTGATAACATATGGGCAATGCGTTTGTAACAAAGTTGTAACAAACCAAAAAAAGCAACAATAGGTTGTAAACCCAGGAGGAATAATGAAGTTTAATCTTAAGAGAGATCTGGGTATTGCTGCGGTAGCAGCGGTAGCCGTTGTCGGTTTAGCAGTCGGCATGAGATCTCAAAAAGGAACAGAGGATGCCGTCCTCGCAGCGGGAATCGCCAAGTTCGACCTCATCGGACAGGTTCCCGACGAAGTAGCGATGGTTACGGCAACGCTTCTTGGAGACAAAACTGACACAGTTGCAGCATCAGAGAATGCAGTAAGTGCATATGCAAATATGTATATGGTAATCACAACGGAAGGTGAATACGTAAATGTCAGAGCTGAAGCAAGTGAAGACTCCGAGATTGTAGCGAAAGCTTATGCTTTCAGTGGTGGAACGATACTTGAAAAAGGTGACGCGTGGACAAAAATCCAATCGGGAAATGCAATTGGATATATAAACAACGAATTCCTTGTATTTGGAGATGATGTTGAATATTACGCAACCCAAAGATGTTTATTTAACGCAACGGTTACCGAAAATGAGTTGAGAATCAGACGCGAGCCGAACATGGATTGCGAAACATGGGAGGTTGCAGCCGTAGGTGATGTATATAGAGTTACGGCTATAAGGGACGACGGCTGGATTGAAATTGACGTAAACGGCTATCCCGGATATCTTGCAGCAGAATATGTTTCATTAGGCTTAAATTTAAGCTCAGCGATTACAATTGCCGAAGAGGAAGAAGCAATTCGACTCGAACAGGATAGAATCGCAGCAGAAGAAGCAGCAGCGCAAGCGGAAGCAGCTGCATTTGAAAATGCTATACAAACAGCCATCAATGATGGCACAACATCTTACATTTTAGCTAACTCTATCTACGGAGTAAGCGACCGAGATGCATATCTCCTCGCATGTCTTGTAAGCGCGGAGGCGGGATATGAAACTTATGACGGTAAGCTTGCGGTAGCAAATGTTATTGTCACAAGATATCTTGGTGGCTCATACGGAAGCTCAATCAGCGACGTAATCTACGCAAGAGGTCAGTTCTCGGTTGTAAACCAGGGCTACTTTGACAGAGTTGTTAAAAACGGACCGAACTCCGAATCAATTCAGGCAGCGGCAGATGCTCTTGCCGGAATCGATAACAGAGGATATACCAACTTCTGTTCGGGAGGCTATTACGAAAATCATGGAGTAAATGCTTCACGCGGAGAGGTTATAGGAAGCCAATACTTCTATAACAGATAAGCAAAAAATGAATATTGATATAAAAAAAGGACTCAAATTTGAGTTCCTTTTTTTATTGTATTAAATATAATTATTAAATTCGTTTTATTTCCACAAGTCTGATTTCCAAAGGTTCTAAGACCGATTCAATGTTTAAAGTTCCTTTTTCAACCAGGTAAAACTCTTTATGGAAGCCCGGCACGCTTAAATTGCGTAGTAAGGAGCCCTCGTTGCTGTCCAATGGTACGGAGCCTATCTCCAACCATTTGTCGTAGGCACTTCCGTATTGCCTGTTTACAAAGAATTCTCTGATATTGTAGCGTCCATTTTCCAAGCCGGTAAGCTCGATATTAACTTCAAGATTCCTTGACATATCAAATACGCCGTAACGGCTGTTGTTGGTAATGTTAAAGGATTCACCGGAAGCAAAAACATTGCCGTAATGTACATAATGATAAAGTATAATGCGGTAGCCTTGCTCGCTTTTTGTTATAAAATAACCTTCACCTTTGGCAATCAATTCATCCCCCAGACGACCGGCGAAGAAAAAACTCCAGTAAACGCTTTTTTTAATGGCGTTCATGGTATAGATTCCGAGGCCGCCGTGGAAAAGTTCTTCCGGCAGTGGATTTTCTTCCAAAAGATCGGTAAGACTCCAATAGCCGAAACTATCCAATCTGTCATAGTTTTCCAACAGATTCTTTAAAATATAACAGGACTTAAAGCATGTATCGCTTATAAGAATTCTGTGAGAAAGGGTAAAATTCCATTCCGTCATGTAAATAGGAACATTTCTGAAGCCCATACCGGAAAAGAATTTTTTTATCTTTGTTATCCAGTCGGAAAAGTCGTTTTCATTCTTTGGAAACTGCGACGAGGTTGAATGACTGATATTAAAAGAGTTATTCGCCCCGGAAGGGATAATATCCGAATAATAATGTACATTTAAAAAGTCCGGTACACAATCATGGTCTTTTGCAAAAGTAAAATAGGAATACATCCACCTGTCGGATTCCATGGACTCTATATATAGAAGAGAAGATGAACCGAATCTGATTTCCGGACATGCCTTTTTAACGGTTTTGTAGGTGTTTTCGTATAATTTGTAAAAATCATCATCATTGACAAAGCCAAACATTGTAGGTGGAGTGGATGGTTCGTTCCAAACACAGAAGGGCCAGGAAACAACCTCATCTTTACCGTATTTATCGATTAGATGCAAAGTGAAATCTTCTATTAAATTGTTCCATTCGTTCATTTCCTTTGGAGGAGATGTATTAAACGGATTGTAAAAGATTGTTTTCTTGGGATCGCTTGCAATTGCACCGGGCATAAATGAAAGCTGCATAAAAGGCTTTAATCCGATGGAAAGCAAAAAATCAAGCACCATATCAACCATGGTATAGTTAAACAAAAGCTTACCGCCCACACGGCTCACAACCATCATATCATCGGATAAAATACCATGAAATTTAATATATTTGTAGCCAATGTCACGCTGTAGTTCTCTTAGCATGTTTTGGATACTTGTATTTAAAAGCTCTTTGGCTCGACCTACAGATGTTGTTGTTTTGAAATTATGCAAAAGCTTACTTTCGCATTTGCGCACATCAACGTTTTCGATATTAAGCTTCTTTGAAGAAGCAAGAGTCGGTTTAAAAATGGGCTGGGACTCTTCGGATGTGTATTTTGTAAGCAAATGCAGATAGTTGTTTGGCTCCAAAAGAAGATAATTTAAGTTGGAATTTGCGCGAACATTGGAGGAACCGGATTTGTGTTCCTTTCTGTAAGCGCTTGGCAACATATTATATTTTTTCTTGAAAGCCCTGATAAAAGCGTGCTGTTCGCTAAAGCCGTTTCTGATAGCGATGCTTTCTATTGAATCATTGGTGCTCAAAAGATCTTTCACGGCATGTTCCACACGCAAATCGCTGTAATAGTTGCTGAATTTGATTCCCATATGCTTTTCGAAAAATCCGGAAAGATAAGGGACCGAAAGATTTTCGCTATCGGCTATTTCGGCAAGACTTAAATTTTTATCGTAGTTTTCTCCTATATAATTAATGATTCGTGTAAGCCTTTGGATATGCTTTTGCTGTTTTTTACGCTCGCTGCTCGCATCTATTTTAAATTTTTCTATAAGTTCGGCAATTAAATAATATCCCAAGGAAAAACTCTTATATTCCGAAACGCTTGAGGAACGGGCATTCTCCGTGATGATTCTGGCGATTCCGAAACGAAGACCGTCAAAATTATCACCGTCCCTCGGCGCAGAACTGTTACAGTTAAAAATAAGCTCATCCAAACCTTCTTTTAAGGCAGGATAGCGTGGGAGGTCAAATTGAAGAGCAATCATAACCGCATTATCCGAATAGAACTCATGTATGCTGTTTTGGTTAATAACGATTACATCTTCGGTGACCAAATGATAATGAACTTCGTCAACAATTGCATCGACTTCTCCGTCCAGAACCATAAGAAGCTCCAGATAGTTGTGCCAGTGTTTTGCAACAAATCCTATCTTATGCATAAAGATTTTAAGGGGAATATTGTGACTGAAATTGATAATTTCTCTATCTTCTTTTTGAATAAATTGGCGTGTATTTGCTTTCATATTGACCTCGAAACTTAAATAATGTACAAAAAACTTTGTTTTGCCACAGATACATAGGGCTAATGCAAGTTGCTTATTATTATTATATCATTAAATAGCATTATGTAAATGCCTTGATGTACAATTTTTAATGTACGTTAAAAAATTAACAATATCCAGAGTTGATTAATTATGCTTTTTGTTAAAAAATAACCATAAAAAAATTAATCATTGCCCTTGGTTGTATATAATTCACAATATATAATTAGAGCATAACAAAGAGAGGAGAATCCATATTGTTAGATGGAGGTAAGCATGGAACGAGAAACTATTATAGAAGTTAAGAACATGCACAAGGCATTTGGGCCGACAATAGCACTTAAAGAT
>CACZQX010000289.1 GCA_902783445.1 uncultured Lachnospiraceae bacterium | reverse complement strand
TAAATACATAATAACATTTTTTGTTTATTGTAGCAATTTCTAACTGCGATTTTTCTTGTGATTTTTTAATAAAAATGCTAATATCCTGTTTGGTAATCTAAACTGTTCTAAGGAGGAAATAAAGAAAGTATTTCCGGTTTAATTAAAAATTATAAGAGAGAACGACCTTACACAGGTCGTTCTTTTATTGTGTAGTGATGAGAAAAATAAAAAAAAATAACAATTTCTGTAAATTTTTTTGCATTTCAAAAGTATTTTCCCCAAAACAACATTTTTATTAAAATTCAACCAATAAAAGATATAAAAATTTTTCAAGTTTAAACATATTCAGCGCAATTATTCAAGTTATCCGTCTCATAAAATATTCATATAAGAATAAATTATATTTTGAGGAGGTAACTATATGGATTTAAAAGAAATTAGTTTGGCGGTTCAAAAAGGAAAAAGAAAAGATGTTAAAGCCTTGGTTGAACAGGCTCTCTCAGAAGGCATGGAAGTGCAGGACATTTTGGATAATGGCCTTATTTCGGCAATGAATTTGGTTGGTGAAGATTTTAAAAACAATAAAATCTACGTTCCCGAAATGTTAATGTCGGCAAGAGCAATGACGGCAGGCGTTGATTTGCTTTCGCCGCTTATGAGCCAGTCGGGTGTTAAAGCAATCGGTACGGTAGTTATAGGTACCGTAAAGGGCGACTTGCACGATATAGGAAAGAACTTGGTTGCCATGATGATGAGAGGTAAAGGCATTACCGTATATGATGTGGGAACGGATGCTCCGCCTGAAAGATTTATCGAAAAGGCAAAGGAAGTTAATGCCGACATTATTTGCTTATCGGCTCTTTTAACAACAACAATGCCTGCAATAACGGATGTTTTGGACGCTTTAAAAGCAGACGGCAGCCGCGACAAATATTATGTAATGATCGGTGGTGCGCCTGTTACTCAGGCTTTTGCGGACCAGGTAGGCGCGGATGCTTATACCGCAGATGCAGCAACGGCAGCGGAAGTTGCGGAAGAGTATCTTACAAATAAATAGGAGGGTTTATTTATGGGAATTGAATTTACAAAATTAGCATATGACAGCATTGATGATTTTGTTTACGGTGTTGCTAAAAAACCCGTAACATGCAAAAACGGCATGGTAATCGGTGGGGGCACGCTCTATCCGGAAGTTAACTTTACACTTCCTGCCATGAATGCAACCGAAGAAACATTGCCGGATGCCAAAAGAATATACAAAGAAATAATTGACGGCGTTTTAAAGAAAGCTCACGAGCTTCACTCGGACGGATTGGTTATCGAGTTTGAGACACTTCCTCAGTACACGGAACATCCGGAATGGGGTATCGAAATACATAAAATCCTTAGAGATACTATGTATGAATATGAAAATAAATACGGTTTAAAGAGCGTTATCAGAATGACCCCTAACGACCTTCGCGAAATGAACAGACCGCCGATTATGAGGCACGGAGAATATTGGGATACAATGGTTAAGGTGTTTGAGCAAACAGCTAAAGACGGTGCTGACATTTTGGCCGTTGAATCTACGGGCGGAAAAGAGATTAATGACGAAGCTATAGTAAATGCGGACATCAGAACATCTGTATTTGCTCTTGGTTGCTTAGGCGCAAGAGATATGAAATGGCTTTGGACCAACATTTCTCAGATAGCTAAGGAAAACGGAGCAATCGCAGGTGGCGATTCATCATGTGGATTTGCAAATACTTCAATGGTTTTGGCTGAACAAGGCTTTATTCCTAAAGTTTATGCAGCTACCATGCGTGCTATGGTTACGCCGAGAGCCTTGGTTGCCATCGAAAACGGCGCTGTTGGCCCAAGCAAAGACTGTGCATATGAAAACGTATACTTAAAAGCAATCACAGGTACACCTATTGCCCTTGAAGGAAAAACCGCTGCTTGCGCTCATTTCAGCCCTATTGGTAACATTGCGGCTTACGCTGCAGACCTTTGGAGTAATGAATCTGTTCAGCAGGTTAAGCTTCTTAGCGGTTTTGCGCCGGTTGTTTCAACGGAGCAACTTATCTATGACTGCCGTTTAATGAATAAAGCTGCGGAAAAAGGTCACAGAAACTTAATGCGCGACTTGCTTGTAGAGTCCGATGCTTACCTTGACCCTCAGGCATATATTCTTAAACCTGATGTTGTATTTGAAATATCAAAAGAAATCGTAAAAACACAGGATCCGTTTACACGTACGTTAAATACGGGTAAACTTGCTCTTGAAATTTTGCAAAGAGGCGTTGATAAAGGCGAGCTTAAGATGGACGAAAGAGAGCTCGGATGGCTCGACAGACTCAGAGACCAGCTGGATGATATACCTGAAGATGAAGAAGAATTCATTGCGGAAATGAATGATGAAATTGAAGAAGGTAAATACCGTCCGGAGGAATATGGATTATAAAATCAGTGTTGATTTGATTGCCGGATTCAAAGGATCCGGCAAGACTTCTTTTATCAATAAAATGGCAAACTCCTTATGGAGTAAGGAAAAAACATTATTCATTCAAAATGAATCGGGTATAGAGTCGTTAAGTTTTAAGAGCATGCCTGACAATCGGGAGTCGGTGGAAGTTAGGGGCGGCTGCATTTGCTGCATCGGTTCGGCTTATTTGGAAGCGGCTTTGGAAAAAGCGCTTTCCGACTTCAAACCGGAAAAAATAGTGCTGGAGCTTGCACAAACAGCCAATTTAAGAGATTTATGGGATTTGCTTTCAAAAATAAAGGCAGCGGATCTTGAAATAAAACGTTTGTTTTATATTATTAACGCAGCCGACTTTTACAAGCGAATGTTTATTTCCGAAATTTTCTTAAAAGACCAATTGGCGATGATTCCACTTGTTATCGTTAACAGAGTAAATAAGCTTTCCGAGGATAAAAAAGAAGCGCTTTGTGCTTTTTTAAAAAAGGCAAATCCGACAATAGAAATGATTGAGGACTCTTTAGAAAATGAAGAGCCTGCAAATGTAGAGCAAATTCTTGCAAAAGCAAATTGGAAGGCCATCGAGACTAAAAAAAGCCCAAATCCTTTTAAAAACTTGGGCTTTGATTACAAAGACTTTATTAATAACTAGCGCGACGATATTGTTTGGGTGTCATCCCGGTATGAGTTTTAAACACATTTGAAAAATAGCTGTGGCTGTCAAAACCGAGAGCCATGGCTATTTCCGTTAATGAAAGGTTTGTAGCGGACAGTAGATGTTTGCCCTCTTCGATTCGCTTTTTTATTATGTAGGATGAAAAATTCATATTAAGTTCTTTTTTAAACAAGGACGAAAAATATGCGGAATTTAACCCCACATAATCTGCCACTTCTTTTTGAGTTATTAGATTACAATAGTTTTTTTCGATATATCTGAGAGCTTTCTTTATTGAAGGGGATTTAATCGAATCTAATCTGGAGAAAGCAATATCAATAAATTTTTCAACTATATCCACAAGCATGTATGAAAGATCCGGCAATGTTTTTGTATAAGCAATTGTATGCAGTGCATTGTCGGTGATTCTGTATATGCTTTCTTTGTCCGCATCTTTTTCCACAAGGGCCCTGGACATTAAGGCAATAAGTTCGATGGATCTTGATTTGATAATTTCCGTATTGTTGCCGGAAGCATAATAAATCTGCCCCAAAATGTCATTTAACATAGAAGATGCCAGTTCTTTGTCACCTTTCAAAACAGCATCCACCAGCTGCTTTTCGATGTCGTATCTAACACCCGTTAGTTGCGGGGTATTTTTTATTAATTGTATATATTCGCCTATTTTGGCCTGCTGCGTCTGTTTATCATTTTGCATTTTTTGATAATAGTCCGTATTATTATCAAGCTTGGAAACAATAACATTTAAAAGTTTTGAAATATGTCTTGTGCGGGATGTATCGATAATACTTACCTGCGAGGCATAACGAAACAAATTGCTTCGCAGCGAAACGAAAATGTCGTTGGCTTTCATAATATCATCTATCAAATCCATGCTTATATATTCAAGTGATAATGGACCTGCCAGAACATAAGCCTCAACCCTTGATTGTATCCATACGGGAGTAGCAATGCAAACAAAACCACCGTGGCAGCCGAAAATATAGCTGTCTCCCAAATCGGCACACTCATCAAAGGCGGATTTGTGGGATTTCCGGCAGTTTTCAGACTGATGGCAGTCTTTGCAGTAATAATTGCAATAAGAACAAGCATCCCCAAAACTTGCTATTAGATCGCCGTTTGAATCTGCCAGTTGAAGATTAAGTTCCGTAATATTATAAAAACATTCCAAAGAATCAATTAACTGTTCTTTCCATCCCATACGCACACCTAAACAAACTAAAACACTATGTTGATACAATTATACAACATAAGCTCATAAAAAAGAAGTATGGATATGGATATTTTTGCAAAGCAGAAGGCGCCGCTTTCGCGACGCCCTCCGCATTAGGTAATATTAGTAAGTCTATTGACTAGTTGCCATTAACTGTTCTCTTAACATATGATGTATGGAGAATTTCATGAGCTTTATGG
>CACZQX010000288.1 GCA_902783445.1 uncultured Lachnospiraceae bacterium | reverse complement strand
TTAAGGCGGGTCTTGATAAAGATAAATACGAGGTGCTGAAAGTGGGGCATCATGGCTCTAAAAATTCATCCACAAAGGAGTTTTTGGCGGCTGTAAATCCGGATACGGCCGTGATTTCCGCCGGAGTAAACAATAGATACGGACATCCTCACAAAGAAACTCTCGAAAGGTTGGAAAATATGGATGCAAAGATTTATACAACAAACAAAAGCGGTGCAATAGTTCTTGAAACGGACGGAAAGAGCTATAATATTAAACCTTATTTGATTGACAATGAAAGCCAATACAATTAGAATTTATATAGTTGTTTATTGATATTTTAATCGATAATCATCTAATTTTAATTAATCGGGTAAGTATATGAAAAAAATCAACGAAGATATTAAAAATTCTTCATTCGAAGGCATTTATCTGCTTTACGGCGAAGAAGCATATCTTAAAAATCAATATAAAAACAAACTTAAAGATGCCATTGTGGGAGACGACGGCATGAATTATTCGTATTTTGAAGGCGATTTAAATTACGAAGAACTCGAAGATATGGTGGTAACCATGCCGTTTTTTGCAGACAAAAGACTGATTGTTATTGACAATTCCAAAGCTTTTAAGGCAAAGAAGAAGGATGATGAAGGCGCGGATAAAGATAAAAAAAGCGAGCATCCCCTTGAAAAAATTCTTGATAAGAAAATCGAAGAAGTTGTATTGGTATTCGTTGAAGAGGATGTGGACTTAAGAAGCAGGCTGGTTAAGCGCATTCAAAAAGAAGGCTATATTTGCAAATTGGATGCACAGGACGAAAGCGTGCTTTGTAAATGGGTTCAAATGAAAGTTGCGGAAAAAAACTGCAATATAAGTCCCGCAATTGCCAATTATCTTATAGAATGCGTAAGTACAAATATGGAAAATCTCATTAATGAGATTGATAAGCTTTGCGCATACGTGGATGACAAAAAAGATATTACAAAAGATGATATTGACAAATTATGCGTTAAAAACTTAAATACAGTTGTTTTTGCCATTACCAACAATATGATGGAAAAAAACGTCAAGAAGGTATTAAAGATTTTCAACGATTTGCTTGCCGAGAGGGAGCAACCCATGAGAATCTTATATCTGCTCAGCAATCAGTTCAATATTATTTACCAAATCAGTTGTCTCAAAGAGTCCGGCTTAAGTCCCGCACAAATAGCGGGAAAGCTTAATATCAAAGAAGCAAGAGTAAAGGTAAATTTGCCTTTTACAAAAAATTTCAGTAAAAAAACCCTTAAATCCGCTCTTAATGACTTTTGCGACTATGAAGAAAAAGTAAAGACCGGCAGAATAGACGAAGTGGTGGGACTTGAAAGCTTGCTTGTTAAATATTCTTCGAAAACATCCTGAGTATCATTTTAAAAATAGGAATATTGTAAGAATAATAAAAAAATCATTGACAAGCAAATATCAAAAGGTTAAACTATAAAATGGTTTTTACATTGGATAGTCCGCATCCATAAAGATGTAAATGTTCTATGTCGGAAATGCTCACTCTCTAATTTGCATGGATGACAAATAGATTATTATTCGGAGGTGCCGCAAGTGGCAAATATTAAATCAGCTAAAAAAAGAATTTTAGTAACTGAGAAAAGAGCTGCTAGAAACAAATCTATCAGATCTAAAGTAAAAACATCAATCAAAAAAGTTGACGCAGCAATCGTTGCAGGTGATAAGGAAGCAGCAGCAACTGCTTTAAGAAATGCAACAGTTGAAATCGAAAAAGCTTGCACAAAAGGTGTATATCACAAAAACAATGCAGCAAGAAAAGTTTCAAGACTTGCACAGGCTGTTAACAAACTTGCTTAATTTTTAACATTAAAATCGGCATTTACAGTTGTAAATGCCGATTTTTTTTATATTAAGTATCAAATAAACTAAATACCGGTAGAGCCGAAACCGCCGCTTCCCCGACAGGTTTCATTCAATTCATCAACATGGTTAAAAGTTGCGGCAACAAAAGGAGCAATAACAATTTGTGCTATCCGTTCGCCATGCTTAACAGTTGCACAGGTATCGGACTGATTGTATAAAGAAACCAAAATTTCACCGCGATAGTCGGCATCTATTACACCAACCTTATTGGAAGGAGCCAGACCTTTTTTGGTAGCAAGTCCGCTTCTTGCATAAATAAACCCACCGAAACCAACAGGGATTTCCATAGCAATTCCCGTGTGAATAAGAACGGATTCTCCCGGATTTATAGTTACAGGTTCACTCATACATGCATACAAATCGGCGCCTGCACTAAAGACTGTGCCATATGTAGGCGTAATAGCATTATCATTTAATTTTTTAAAATTGATAATCATTTCGTTCATAATCTTTACCCCTTTGAAACTAATGCATCCTAATACAATAACATAATAACCGCTTATTGTTAACATATCTTGTACGAATTGTTAATTTTTTTAAATAATTAAATTAACATTTATTATCATAAGGAAAAATCAAATATTTTTTATGTAAGAAAAATTTTTTTAATTAGTTGTTTATCCTTGACTAATCAAGGGGTTTACGTATAAAATATTTTAATGGGAGTTAAAGTTTAATTATTAAAATCTTAAAAAATCTTGTAATTTTTTTACAATTTTTTCAATATTACAATTTAATAAAGGAGGGAATATTTTCATGAGAGAATATCAACTATTTATTAACGGTAAATTTCTTTCAAATGATGACAGAGAGATGATTTCCGTTATTAACCCGGCAACCGAAGAGGTTATTTCAAAAGTTCCTCAGGCTACCGAAGCAGATGTGGAAGCTGCTGTGAATGCAGCTTACGAAGCGCAGAAGTCATGGGCTAAACTTCCTGCAATTGAACGTGCAGGATATTTAAGAGAACTGGCACAGCTTGTTAGTGAGAATTTAGAGCTGTTTGCTCAGACAACTGCCGAGGAAAACGGTAAACTTATAGGACAGGCAAGAGACGAAGCGAGCTGGTTGCCTGAGTACATTAATTTTTATGCAGGACTTGCACGCCATATCAAAGGTGAGATTATTACAAGCGACCGTCCTAATGAGAACATTTATTTATATAAACGTCCTATCGGTGTTGTTGCGGGAATAATGCCTTGGAATTTTCCATTGTTCCTTATAGGAAGAAAAATGGCACCGGCACTGGTGGCAGGTAATACTGTTGTGCTCAAACCATCAAGCGATACACCAAACGGTGCTTATGAATTTGCAAAGCTTGTAGAAAAAAGTTCACTTCCGGCAGGTGTAATCAATATAATCACCGGTTCGGGAAGCATGGTAGGAAATGCACTGGCTTCAAATGAAAAAGTTGCCATGATATCTATGACAGGTTCAACAGATGCAGGAAAGAAAATTATGAAAGCCGCTGCAGATCATATTGCAAAGGTTTCTTTGGAACTTGGCTGAAAAGCTCCGGTTATCGTTATGGATGATTGTAAACTTGATGAAACGGTAGAGCATGTTTTTGCCTCAAGATTTATATATAACGGCCAGGTATGCAACTGTGCGGAACGTATTTATGTTCACGAAAAAATAGCAGATCGTTTTATCGAAAAGATGGCAGCAAAAATCAAGGCAGCAACATACGGAGATCCTATTGCAAGCCCTGATTCAACAATCGGTCCTCAGATAAACAAAAAACAGCAGGATCATATTGATGAATTGGTTCAAAGTGCAATTGCCGACGGTGCAACTTTGGTATGCGGCGGTAAAAAGGCAAGCATAAACGGAAAAGGTTTCTACTATGAGCCAACCATGTTAGTGGATTGCAGACATGAAATGAGAGTTATGAAAGAAGAGATTTTCGGACCTGTTCTTCCGGTTTCTGTCTTTAAGACACTTGATGAAGCAATCGAAAAAGCAAATGATTGTATTTACGGCCTTACTTCATCAATTTACACTCAAAACACAGATGTAATGATGCGTGCTTTAAACGAAATCAAATTTGGTGAAACATATGTAAACAGAGAGCATTTTGAAGCTTTCCAAGGTTTTCATGCAGGTGTACGTCAGTCCGGCAACGGCGGTGATGACGGTGAACACGGTTTGGAAGAATTCCTTGAAACACAGGTTTGCTATGTTGCATATGATATGAATGTAAATAAATAAGAAAACTAACAAATAATAAAAATGTAAGTGATAAAATATATAGTATTTAGGAGATGTAATTATGGCACATGTAAAAATAAAAGTTGAAAAAATGGATGCTTTTTGTCTGGAAGTATTCCAAAAATTCGGATTTACAAAAGAAGAAAGCCGAATTATAACAGACGTGCTTCTTTTATCCGATATTTACGGTATTGAATCACATGGTGCACAGCGCCTTGTCAGATACCATAAAGGAATTCAAAGCGGAATGATTAAGGTTAAATCAAAACCTGAAATTGTATTTGAAACACCGGTATCCGCGGTAATAGACGGTCATGAAGGAATGGGCCAGATTATAGGTCACATGGCTATGGAAAAAGCAATTGAAAAGGCTAAAACAAGCGGAATAGGAATGGTCACCGTAAGAGAGTCAAATCATTACGGTATTGCGGGATACTACGCAAAAATGGCATGTGATCAAGGCCTCATTGGTCTAAGTTCAACAAATTCGGAGGCAATAGTGGTGCCTACATTCGGAAGAAAAGCAATGCTTGGTACAAATCCTATTGCAATTGCAATGCCGGCAGAACCATACCCATTCTTTTTCGATGCTGCGACAAGCGTCGTAACACGCGGAAAGTTTGAAATGTACAACAAAGCGGAAAAACCGGTACCGGATTGCTGGGGTGCCGATGAAAACGGCCAGACATGCACAGATGCAGGTCATGTACTGGCAAATATAAAATCAAAAGCAGGAGGCGGAATTTTGCCTCTTGGCGGAGCAGATGAGCTTACCGGAAGTCATAAAGGATACGGATACGCAATGATAAGTGAGATTTTCACATCAATCTTATCTATGGGAACAACTTCCAACTATAATCTTGTTAATAACCATGGCGGTACATGTCATAGCTTTGTAGCTATTGATCCGCATATATTCGGAGATCCCGAAGATATTAAAGGTCACTTTTCCAACTTCCTTAAGGAACTCAGAGAGTCACCTAAACGCGAAGGACATGATCGTATATATACACATGGAGAAAAAGAAATTCTTGCCTCAGCCGACAGAAAACAAAATGGTATTGATGTTGATGTTAAGACTCTGGAAGAAATGCAGGATTGCGCTAATTTTGTTGGCGTAGACTTTGATAAATATTTCGGCGATCTTGGAGTAGAAATTCATTTCGATCCGAATGAACATACTCAGTACTAGATAATGGAGGAAATATCATGAATTACATGGAAGAATCTTTAAAACTTCACGAACAATGGAAAGGAAAAATTGAGGTAATTTCAAAAGTACCGGTAAAAACCAAAGACGATCTTTCTTTGGCATATACTCCGGGTGTTGCCCAGCCATGCCTTGAAATACAAAAAGACATTGATAAAAGCTACACACTTACAAGACGACACAACCTGTGTGCGGTTATTACCGACGGTTCCGCTGTATTGGGACTTGGCAACATAGGTCCGGAAGCAGGAATGCCGGTTATGGAAGGAAAATGCGTTCTTTTTAAAGAATTTGCAGATGTTGATGCTTTTCCTTTGTGCATAAAATCAAACGATGTAGATGAAATCGTTAATACGGTTTATATGATTTCGGGATCTTTCGGGGGAATAAACCTTGAAGATATCTCAGCTCCCCGTTGCTTTGAAATTGAAAGAAAATTAAAGGAAAAATGTGATATTCCTATTTTCCATGACGACCAGCACGGTACTGCAATTATTACACTTGCAGGTCTTACAAATGCATTAAAAGTGGTTAACAAGAAAAAAGAAGATGTAAAAATCGTTACATCAGGAGCCGGCGCGGCTGCAATATCGATTACAAAACTGCTTCTTTCGGCCGGCTTTAAGAATATAACCATGACAGACAGAAACGGAGCAATTTACAAAGGCAGAGCCGAGGGCATGAACTGGATTAAGAATGAAATGGCTGAAGTAACAAACCTTGAATGCAAAAAAGGTTCTTTGGCAGATATGTTGGTCGGAGCCGATGTATTTATAGGTGTATCGGCACCGGGAATGGTTACAAAGGAAATGGTTAAGACTATGAACAAAGATGCAATCATCTTTGCTTGTGCAAATCCTACACCGGAGATTTTCCCTGAGGATGCCAAGGCAGGCGGTGCTGCGGTTATTTCAACGGGACGTTCGGATTTTCCTAACCAGATTAACAATGTACTTGCTTTTCCGGGTGTATTCAGAGGAACATTTGATGTCAGAGCAAAGGATATAAACGAAGAAATGAAGATGGCGGCAGCTAAAGCTCTTGCCGATTTAATAAAAGATGATGAACTTTGTGCGGATTATATCATTCCAAAGGCATTTGACCCTAAGGTAGGTCCTGCGGTTGCTGCGGCAGTTGCCAAAGCGGCAAGGGATTCAGGAGTTGCCCGCTTATAAACTAATGGCATTGTTTATTGATTTAAGAGTGAAATTATTGTAAAATAAAGAGCAGTATGATTAACAAAAAACATACTGTAATTTAAATGATTTTACTAATAAGCATTGGATATTTTTTCGATGAAATCTATAAAAAAGGAGCAACAATATGATTTACACACATGAAGTTGAAACTATGTGTCCTGTGGCATTGGGAACCAATCACGGACCTGCGCCTATTCCTCAGGAAGGTAAATGGACACAGGCAAAAGAAGTTAAAGACATTTCCGGTCTTACACACGGTATAGGCTGGTGTGCACCTCAACAAGGCACATGTAAATTAACTCTTAATGTTAAAGACGGTATTATTCAGGAGGCATTGGTTGAAACAATAGGATGTTCGGGTATGACACATTCAGCAGCAATGGCATCTGAAATTTTGCCGGGAAAAACTATTTTGGAAGCTTTAAACACAGACCTTGTCTGTGATGCGATTAATACTGCAATGAGAGAACTCTTCTTACAGATTGTTTACGGAAGATCACAGTCTGCATTTTCGGAAGGCGGACTTGCAATAGGTGCAGGTCTTGAAGATCTTGGAAAAGGACTTCGTTCTCAGGTGGGTACAATGTACGGAACTCTTAAAAAAGGCCCTCGTTATCTTGAAATGGCTGAAGGTTATGTAACAGGCATCGCTCTTGATGAAGATGATGAAATCATTGGATATCAGTTTGTCAGCCTTGGAAAAATGACCGATTTCATTAAAAACGGCGACGATCCTAACACAGCATGGGAAAAGGCTAAAGGCCAGTACGGAAGAGTTGATGATGCGGTTAAGATCATTGACCCTAGAAAAGAATAAAGGAGGAAGATACGATGGCATTATTTGAGTCATACGAAAGAAGAATTGATCAAATTAATTCTGTTTTAAAAAGCTATGGTATTTCTTCCATAGAAGAAGCAGAAAAAATCACAAAAGACGCAGGTCTTAATGTTTACGACCAGATAAAGGCAATTCAGCCTATTTGTTTTGAAAACGCATGCTGGGCATACACGGTAGGTGCGGCAATCGCAATCAAGAAAGGTTGCAGAAGAGCAGCGGACGCAGCAGCAGCAATCGGTGAAGGCCTTCAGGCTTTCTGTATTCCGGGTTCCGTTGCAGACCACAGAAAAGTTGGTTTGGGTCACGGTAACCTCGGAAAAATGTTACTTGAAGAAGATACAAAATGTTTCGCTTTTCTTGCAGGTCACGAATCATTTGCAGCCGCAGAAGGTGCAATCGGTATCGCTGAAAAAGCAAACAAAGTCAGAAAAGAGCCACTTCGTGTTATCTTAAACGGTCTCGGAAAAGACGCAGCTAAGGTTATTTCACGTATCAACGGCTTTACATATGTTCAGACCGAAATGGATTACCACACCGGCGAAGTTAAAGAAGTTGCAAGAAAAGCTTATTCAACGGGACTTCGTTCAAAGGTTAATTGCTATGGTGCAAATGATGTAACAGAAGGTGTTGCTATCATGCATAAAGAAGGCGTTGATGTTTCCATTACGGGTAACTCAACAAACCCAACACGTTTCCAGCATCCTGTTGCAGGTACATACAAAAAAGAATGTATCGAGCAGGGTAAGAAATATTTCTCTGTTGCATCGGGCGGTGGTACAGGACGTACACTTCATCCCGATAACATGGCTGCAGGTCCTGCTTCATACGGTATGACGGATACTATGGGCAGAATGCATTCGGATGCACAGTTTGCAGGTTCTTCATCTGTTCCGGCTCACGTAGAAATGATGGGACTTATCGGTATGGGTAACAACCCAATGGTAGGTGCTACCGTTGCCGTAGCCGTAGCTGTACAGGAAGCTGCAGATGCGGGTAAATTTTAAATAATTGTCTATCAGGCGGCAGTTCATATATTGAGCTGCCGCCTTTCTTGCATCTTTATGACATTTTGAATGATTTTTTGTGTGCTTTACAAAAAATGTGAAATGATAGATAATAAAACAATGAGTTTTAAAAGGATTATGGAACATTTCATTGCTGGGAGCATGAGCGGTTTGTTATGAAAAAGATTATTACATTTATTTTGACTTTAATTATGGCGGCAATGCTGTTTGTTGCTTGCGATTTTAACAAAAAGTCCGAAGCTATCGCTAAAACGGACTTTTATTTTGATACGGTTATTTCCATTACCGTTTATGATGAAGAGGATGCAAAAGTTATCGACGGTTGCTTTGATATCTGTAAGACTTACGAAAACCTTCTTAGCAGAACTATTGAGAGTAGTGATGTTTCACGCGTTAATAGCTCGACAGAGCCTGTTGAGGTGGATGAAAAGACAGCGGAAGTTATTAATGCAGCCCTTGCTTATTGCGAGGAATCAAACGGAGTTTTTGATATTAGCATTTATCCTCTTACCAAACTTTGGAATATTACAAGCGAGAATCCGAAGGTTCCGGATGAAAACGCGATAGAATATGCGAAATCGCTTGTTGATTATAAGATTGTCAGTGTAGATGGTAACACTGTAAGCATTGACAGAACGGCCGAAAATCTTAGCGATGTTGCTAATGCAGAAAGTAGCGCAAATGCAAGCGATTCAAGCAACGACATATCAACTGCTGACAATGGTAATATTACAGCAGGTATCGACCTTGGGGGCATCGCCAAAGGCTTTATCGCAGATAAATTAAAAGAATACTTACTTTCAAACGGTGTTGAATCTGCTATTATTACCCTTGGGGGCAATGTGCTTCTTGTGGGCGAAAAGCCGGATGGCAGCGACTTTAATGTTGGTGTGCAAAAACCTTTCGGGCAAAGCGGTGAGGCAGTTTGCTATATTAAGGCAAAGGACAAATCTATCGTAACATCGGGCATTTACGAGCGCTATTTTGAAGAAGAGGGCAAGCTTTATCATCACATCCTTGATACAAAAACTGGTTATCCCGTGGACAACGAGCTTGCAAGCGTTACTATAATTTCGGACTCCTCAACGGATGGCGATGCCTACAGCACAACACTTCTTTCCATGGGCCTTGAAAAGGCAAAAACTTTCTTAAAAACTTTAGATGGCATAGAAGCCGTATTTATCACAAAAGACGGCGAAATTATCTTGACTGACGGATTG
>CACZQX010000287.1 GCA_902783445.1 uncultured Lachnospiraceae bacterium | reverse complement strand
TGAAAGAAGAATCATTCATTCATATCTTCAGAATGACAAATATGTTACAACGAGAAGCGAAGGTGAAGAACCTTACAGAAAAGTTATTATCAGCTTAAAGAAAAACTAGTTTTAAGATACCTTGGACATTTGTTCAAGGTATTTTATTGACTTTATGTCAAATGGTTGTTAAAGTGTATTAGAAATTAGTTGATTTATATTTGAAATACGGTGATGTTTATGGATACAACAACTACAATTGCTGCTATTTCCACGGCTTTAAGCAATTCGGGAATAGCTATTGTAAGAATCAGCGGCGAGGAATCTTTTAAAATAGCGGAGAAAATATTTAGGCCTTTTAACGATAAGAAAAAGGTTAGTGAATTTGAAAGTCATAGCGTTCATTATGGCTATATTATTGATGGAGATAAAACAATCGACGAATGTCTTGTTTTGTTTATGAAAGGTCCCCACACATATACCAGGGAAGATGTTGTGGAAATAGATTGTCACGGCGGCGTTTTGGTTGTTAAAAAAATACTTGAAACGGTTTTAAAAGCGGGAGCAAGACCGGCAGAGCCGGGAGAGTTTACCAAAAGAGCCTTTTTAAACGGACGAATTGATTTGTCACAGGCGGAAGCGGTAATGGATATTATAAATGCCGAAAATTCTTACGCTCTTGATTCTTCCGTAAAACAACTCAAAGGTGCGGTTTCCGATTCAATAAAAGACATAAGAGCTATTTTGATTAACAGAATTGCTTATATAGAATCTGCTTTGGACGATCCGGAACATTACAGTTTGGATGGATTTCCCAAAGAGTTGGCAGCGGATGTTAAATTCGCAAAAGAAATAATAAGCGGACTGCTTTCTACGGCAGATAACGGAAGAATCATAAAAGAAGGAATCAAAACAGTTATTCTTGGCAAACCTAATGTAGGTAAGTCTTCTTTACTTAACAATCTTTTGGGTGAAGAAAGAGCTATAGTTACGGATATTGCCGGTACAACCAGAGATGCTTTGGAGGAGACCCTTAAACTTAATGATGTATTGTTAAACATTATTGATACTGCCGGAATCAGAAATACGGATGATTTGGTAGAAAAAATCGGTGTCGAAAAAGCCAAAGCTTATGCAGATGAAGCTGATTTGATTATTTTTGTCGTGGATTCATCCAAACCTCTGGATGAAAACGATGCGGACATAATCAACATTGTGAAAGATAAAAAAGTAATAAGTCTTCTAAATAAGAGCGATCTTGAAAGTGTTGTTAACAAAGAAGACTTGGAAAGATTGCTTGATGGCCCGGTTATTAATATTTCAGCCTTGGAAAATACGGGTATTGAGGAATTAAGCAATGAAATTAAAAAGATGTTTTATGAGAATAAAATATCTTATAATAATCAAATATATATTACGAACGCAAGACATAAAGCCTTGCTATCCGATTCTTTGGAAAGTTTGACATTGGTCGAAAAAAGTATTGAAGACAATATGCCGGAAGACTTCTTTTCAATTGACCTTATGAATGCATATGAATCTTTGGGTCTTATTATAGGTGAGGCTGTTGAAGACGATTTGGTTGAAGAAATATTCAGTAAGTTTTGTATGGGAAAATAGTTTCCCGAAAGGATAAAAAATGCCATATTTAGAAGAAAAATACGATATAGTGGTTGTTGGTGCCGGACATGCCGGATGTGAGGCTGCTTTGGCCTGTGCCAGAATGGGTCTTAATACGATAATGTTTACTGTCAGCATTGACAGTGTTGCTTTAATGCCTTGTAATCCGAATATAGGTGGAAGTTCAAAAGGTCATTTGGTAAGGGAAATCGATGCACTTGGCGGCGAAATGGCAAAAAACATCGATAAAACCTTTATCCAGTCAAAGATGCTTAATCTTTCAAAAGGTCCGGCGGTACATTCACTTCGTGCGCAAGCCGACAAACAAGATTACAGTCGTGAAATGAGAAAGACTTTGGAAAATACCGAAAATCTAACTCTTCGTCAAGGTGAAGTTTCAGAGCTTATTATAGAAAACCGTAAAATAAAAGGAGTAAAGACTTTCTCCGGCGCAAGTTATTTAGCAAAGGCTGTTGTTTTATGCACCGGAACATATCTAAAAGCAAGATGTATTTACGGTGATGTAAGCAATCCAACGGGACCGAATGGTTTGCAGGCGGCAAATTATCTTACGGATTCTTTGAAAAACAACGATGTTGAGATCTTTAGGTTTAAAACAGGAACTCCCGCTCGTGTAGATAAAAGATCCATTGACTTTTCCAAGATGGAAGAACAAAAAGGTGATGAAAGAATCGTACCATTTTCTTTCACTACTAACCCGGATGATATCCAAAAAGAACAGGTTTCATGCTGGCTTACATACACAAATGAAGAAACTCACAAAATAATCAGAGAAAATATTAACAGATCGCCTTTATTTTCCGGAATGATAGAGGGAACCGGTCCGAGATATTGTCCGTCAATCGAAGATAAGGTTGTAAAGTTTGCAGAGAAGAACAGACATCATGTCTTTATCGAGCCTGAAGGAAATTATACAAATGAAATGTATCTTGGCGGTATGTCATCTTCTCTTCCGGAAGACGTTCAATATGCAATGTATAAGACCGTGCCGGGACTTGAAAATGTAAAAATTGTAAGAAATGCATATGCTATTGAATACGATTGCATTAATCCGAGACAACTAAAGGCCACTTTGGAGTTTAAAGATATTGAAGGCTTGTTCAGTGCCGGTCAGTTTAACGGAAGTTCGGGTTATGAGGAAGCGGCGGCACAGGGTATCATAGCAGGAATTAATGCATCAAGATATGTTCAGGGAAAAGATCAAATAATAATAGACAGATCTCAAGGATATATAGGTGTATTAATCGATGATTTGGTAACAAAAGAAAACAAAGAACCGTATCGAATGATGACAAGCCGTGCCGAATACAGACTTTTACTCAGACAGGATAATGCTGATTTACGTTTAAGTGCAATCGGTCATGAAGTGGGACTTATTGATGATGACAGATATAATTATGTTGTTGAAAAAGAACGCCTTATAAACGAAGAAATTGAAAGACTGGAAAGCATAAGTGTCGGCGCATCGAAAGAAGTTCAGGAAATTTTGAAAAAATGCGGAAGTGCTCCTCTGGGAACAGCTGTAACTTTGGCAGAACTTATAAGACGTCCGGAATTAAATTATGAATTAATTGCCGAGTTGGATCCGGAAAGAAAGAAACTTCCCGCAGATATTATCGAACAGGTAAATATAAATATTAAATACGAAGGATATATTAAGAGACAGAAAAAACAAGTAGAGTCCTTTAAAAAGATTGAGAGTAAAAAACTTCCTCTTGATATTGATTATAATACTATTTCGGGTCTTCGCCTCGAAGCGCAGCAAAAACTTAATTTATTTAAGCCCGCTTCCATTGGCCAAGCATCCCGTATAAGCGGTGTTACACCTGCTGACGTATCTGTACTTTTAATCTATTTGGAGTCAAGAAAGGAAAAGGCATAGATATTGAAATACAATTTGGATATTTTTAAAAAAGGATGCGAAGCTCTTGATTTAAAATTGACGGATAAGCAATATGAAAGTTTTGTAAGATATTATGAAATGCTTATAGAAAAAAATAAGGTAATGAATCTTACCGCAATTACCGAGTTTGATGAAGTAGTTACCAAACATTTTTTAGACAGCCTTGCCATCAATAAGGTATACGATATGAGCATTGTTCAAAACTTAATTGATATCGGAAGCGGAGCGGGATTTCCCGGCCTTCCTCTAAAAATTGCTTTTCCTAATATAAAAGTCGTTTTGCTGGATTCTTTAAATAAGAGAATTGATTTTCTAAAAAACGTTATTGATGAACTTGGTCTTACGGATATTGAGTGCGTTCACGGAAGGGCGGAAGACTTTGCAAAAGAGGAAGCCTTTAGAGAAAAGTTTGATTTATCTCTTTCAAGGGCTGTTGCCAATTTGAGAATTTTGCTTGAATATGATGTTCCTTTTGTAAAAGT
>CACZQX010000286.1 GCA_902783445.1 uncultured Lachnospiraceae bacterium | reverse complement strand
TTGACAAAAAGGTTTGAAAAATCATAAGTTCCGTCACCGTTGCTTGCCATTTCAAGCACAGGATTGTGGTTAAGTACATCGCCGACAGCCACCAAAGTTATGGATTTAGCTGCCTCTGTAGTTGTTTCCGTTGTTGTTTCTTCCGTCTGCTTGTTTGTATCTTTGGAAGATCTTCCGTTTTCTTCCTTGGCAACACAAGCTGTTATAATTGCAATAATTACAACAATTACCGCAACCACTATGAGGGGTTTAAACTTCTTCATAATTATTTCTCCTGGTTAAAAATATCATCATAAACGATGTTTTATAGAATTAAATCAAAATTAATTATATCAAAAACCAGACTATTTCAGCAACGAAACGCCTGTCATTTCTTCCGGTTTTTCGATTCCCATTATATCAATAAGAGTCGGAACGATATCGCAAAGTCTGCCGTTTTCCTTTAAAGATCTGCCTTTGTCGTCGTTAATAAGAATAAAAGGAACCGGATTTGTAGTGTGGGCCGTATAAGGCTCTCCCGTCTCGTAATCTTTAAGTTGCTCTGCGTTTCCGTGATCCGCGCATAAGAACATAGTATAATCATTTGCCTTAACCGCTTCAACGGCACGTCCAACGCAAGCATCAATTGTTTCAACCGCTTTAATAACGGCAGGTTCGATACCTGTATGACCTACCATGTCCGGATTTGCAAAGTTAATGATTATAACATTGTATTTCTTTGAATTAATTGCATTCACCAATTTATCACAAACTTCCGGAGCACTCATTTCAGGCTGCAAGTCGTAAGTAGCCACCTTAGGAGAATTAACCAAATATCTGTCTTCTCCTTCGTAAGGTGCTTCAACGCCGCCGTTAAAGAAAAATGTAACATGAGCATATTTTTCCGTTTCTGCAATACGTGCCTGTTTAAGGCCAAGCATTGAAAGATATTCGCCGAAAGTATTGTTTATTTCAACTTTCTTAAACGCTACTTCCTTGTTTGGAATGGTAACATCATATTCCGTAAAGCATATATATTTTGTTTTTATACGATTTCCGCGGTTAAATCCGTCGAATTCATCGGCGCAAAAAGCTCTTGTGATTTCACGCGCTCTGTCGGGACGGAAATTGAAAAATACAACCGAGTCCCCGTCTTTTATTCTTGCAAGAGGCTTACCGTTTTCGCAAATAACGGTAGGTTTGATAAATTCATCCGTAACATCTTCTTTGTAAGAATCTTCGATGGCGGTTACAGCATCTTCAGCCTGTATACCTTCGCCCTTTGTTAATGCATTATAGGCCATCTCCACACGGTCCCATCTGTTATCACGGTCCATTACATAATATCTTCCGATAACCGTGGCTATTTTACCGATACCCGCTTCATTTAACTTATCCTGAAGCTCTTTAACAAAGTCTTTTCCTGATGTAGGTGACGTATCTCTGCCGTCCATAAAGCAATGAACATAAACGTTTTTCACATCATTTCTTTTGGCAAGTTCTATAAGACCGTAAAGGTGGCCATTAAAAGAGTGAACGCCGCCATCGGAAACAAGGCCGTAAAGATGCAAATCACTGCCGTTTTTCTTTACATTTTCCACTGCATCCAAAAGCTCTTTGTTTTCAAAAAATGTTCCGTCTTCAATTTCTTTTGTAATTCTTGTAAGTTCCTGATAAACGACTCTGCCGGCACCCATGTTAAGATGTCCAACCTCAGAATTACCCATTTGTCCGTCGGGAAGTCCAACAGCCAAACCGCTGGCGTAACCCTTAACAAATGGGTAGTCTTTCATAAGTGAGTCGATTACCGGAGTCTTAGCTTCATAAACGGCATTGGCCTCATGTTTTTCATTAAGGCCAAAACCGTCTAATATCATTAAAACAACGTTTCTTTCCATAATCTCTCCATTTATACTATTTGTCCCAGTTTACGATGCTTGCAAAGTCAGCCTTAAGTGAAGCGCCGCCTACAAGGCCACCGTCAATGTCAGGTTTTGAGAAAAGTTCAGCGGCATTTTTGCCATTAACGCTTCCGCCGTACTGAATACGAATACTGTAAGCCGCTTCTTCGCCGTAAAGTTCGAATAAACATTTTCTTATGGCGTTGCAAACTTCGTCAGCCTGTTCAACCGTAGCTGTTTTACCTGTGCCGATTGCCCAAATCGGCTCGTAAGCAACTATTACTTTTACGGCATCTTCTTTGTTTACATCCATAAATGCTTTCTTAACCTGCATTCTTACCCAATCGATTGTAATACCCTGTTCTCTTTGCTGAAGAGTTTCGCCGACGCAAACAATAGGAATAAGGTCATATTCGAAAGCTTTTTTAACTTTTTTATTAACTGCTTCGTCTGTTTCGTTGAAATACTGGCGTCTTTCGGAATGACCCAAAATAACATACTGTACGCCCGCATCTTTCAACATTGGTGCGGAAATCTCTCCTGTAAAAGCACCATTGTCTTCAAAATACATATTTTGAGCACCGATAGCGATGTTTGTTCCTTTTGTTGCCTCAACGGCAGGAATAATATCTATAGCAGGCACGCAGAAAACCACGTCAGAGTCCGCATCTTTAACCAAAGGTTTAAGCTCTTCTATTAAAGCAAGCGCTTCCTTTGGTGTTTTGTTCATTTTCCAGTTACCCGCAACAATTTTCTTTCTCATTGTTTGTCCTCCTAACAAATTCATATTTTATAGATTTACTTATTTATCATTTACCGAAACCACGCCCGGAAGTTCTTTGCCTTCAAGGAATTCAAGTGATGCACCGCCACCTGTTGAGATGTGTGTCATCTTATCGCCGAATCCGAGTGTATTAACGGCTGCCGCCGAATCACCGCCACCGATAATTGTCGTTGCATCCGTGTCGGCCAATGCTTTTGCAACTTCTATTGTACCGTTGGCAAATAAAGGATTTTCAAAAACGCCCATAGGTCCGTTCCATACGACTGTTTTTGCGTTTTTAACTTCTTCTGCGTAAAGTTTTCTTGTTTTTGGTCCGATATCAACACCCATCATATCAGACGGAATGGAATCAATATCAACTTCCTTGCAATCTACCTTTGCATCGATAGGATCCGGGAAAGTTTTTGTAATTACGGCATCTACAGGAAGAAGCATTTTCTTGCCGAGTTTTTCTGCTTTTTCAATCATTTCTTTGCAATATGAGAGCTTTTCGTCATCAACAAGTGATGTACCGATTTCGTAGCCCTTTGCTTTTTCAAATGTATATGCCATTCCGCCGCCGATAATAAGCGTATCGCACTTTTCAAGAAGATTTGAAATAACATTTAATTTATCCGCAACTTTTGCACCACCCAAGATAGCAACGAAAGGACGTACAGGGTTGTTAACCGCATTACCGAGGAACTCGATTTCTTTTTGCATAAGATAACCAACTGCACAAGTATCTACGAATTTTGTGATACCTTCCGTTGAACAATGAGCTCTGTGAGCTGCACCGAAAGCGTCATTTACGTATATATCGCAAATTGAAGCAAGTTCTTTTGAGAAGTTTTCTTCATTTTTTGTTTCTTCTTTTCTGAATCTTGTGTTTTGAAGAAGAACCACATCGCCGTCAGCCATTTTTTCGATAGCAGCTTTGGCATTAGGGCCGACTACCTCGTTGTCTGCGGCAAATACTACATCTTTTCCCAATTTTTCGGAAAGTCTTTTAGCAACGGGGGCAAGTGATTCGCCATCATTCGGTCCGTTTTTAACCTTTCCGAGATGTGAACAAAGAATAACCTTTGCACCCTCTGCAATAAGTTTTTTGATAGTAGGAAGCGCTGCAACAATTCTATTTTCATCTGTGATTACGCCTGCCTTTAAAGGCACGTTAAAATCACATCTTACCAATACTCTTTTACCCTTTGCATTCAAGTCATCCACTGTAAGTTTGTTTAACATTGTAAAAATCCTCCT
>CACZQX010000285.1 GCA_902783445.1 uncultured Lachnospiraceae bacterium | reverse complement strand
AGAAAGAGGGATTTGAACCCTCGCGCCGCGTGAACGACCTACACCCTTAGCAGGGGCGCCTCTTCAGCCTCTTGAGTATTTCTCCAAAATTCTGAATTCCTACCAATTCGTTATTCATTTACGTCTCGTGACGCAAAAAGTATTATACTAAACCAAACTATGTTTGTCAACAGCAATGCACAACATTATTTTAATCCGTTATTATTTATTTATCCACTGTCTAAGTTATTTTTTTGATTTCGTATAATAAAAACCCGCCACTGCTGTTTTTTTACCCACAAAGTATTATCAGTGGCAGGTTTTTTGTATTTAAATATAGGAAGAGTTTTTATAGTTTACTCAGTCTTTAGTTTGTAATCATCTGTCTTCCCGCTTTTACAGCCTCATCAACAAAGATTTTGAATCCTCTTTGTGTTGCAGGAATAATAAACGGAATAAATCTGTCATATTTTCCGTATTTTTCAATCTTTGTTCTTACTTCATTTCTGATTTCTTCTTCGCTTGTGCTTTCTTTATCAATAAGCTGGTTATCAACTGTTCCAACAATCGTTATTTTATCAGCATATTTTTCCATAATCATGTCAGTTTCCATACATACATTAACAGGATTAATGGCGTCTACGCCTATTTCAATCAAATCAGGGAATATCTGCTCTATAAATCCGCATGAATGGTGCATATATACCATTCCCAATTCATGAATTCTGTCGGCATATTTCTTTTCATTTGGTTTAATGAATTCTCTCCATATTTCAGGATCGAAGAACATATTATTATTTGTTCCCCAGTCATCATGCATATGGATAATCTGAGGATGAACCGCATTATAAGCGCGATCTATACATTTAAGTTTGTATTCGCACATTGCATCAAAGAATTCATGTACTTCGTCCGGACATTCGTAAAATGCGCATAATGCATTTTCAAAACCTACCATTTCGTTCATTCTTTCAAACTGGCCGGAAAGAATAAGAACCGAAAGTGCATGTTCTTCAGGATTATATCCCATTCCGTGAGCCATACCGTTTAATATATCTTCAACAGGCATAAAATCGATTGGTGGGAAATGTACGTGTTCCTTCCAGTCTTCCATATCTTCAAAAAGTCTGAAGTCTTTTGCAACCGTATTTCCGTCAATCATAGGGTCAGGTCCCTGGTTTGTCCACATAACGCCCCATGCGTCCGGACCTGTTCCGTAAGGATCAAAGTGTTCAAGATTGATATAGCGATCTCCCGGAAATACAAGATCTTTTGTTGTTGAATAAAATTCAGGTACAAAATCAGATTTTTCTCCTCGCATTCTTGCAAGTAATGCTTCTTTTGCTGTTTGCATTTTTTCTCCTCCTTATCAGTGTCTCGGCAAAGCTTTATGTGATAGAGTGCGATTTGCTTAGCCAAGCCTTATAATAAATAAAACGATTACTTGTTAATTTAATACTAACAAGTAATCGCTTGGAAATAAAACACATATAAACTTACTAATTATAAGTTTCAACCTTCAAATTCTTCTTTTATTGATTTTGCTAGCTTTGCCAAATTAGGCTTTTTGTTGTTTTTACTGTACATCAATGTAAGGTTGAACTTAAACCTTTCGCATGGCATATCAAAAGCTCTGAGCTTACGATAATCCGTTTTATCAAATTCTTCGTTTAATATACAAAAATATTTGCCTTGCTCCAACATCAACAGAAGAGTTTCATAGTTCGGCGCTACAACTATACCTTTGCAGGGGATTTTTTTGAACGTTTTATCGTTATAAATATCGGGTATATCTATTGAAACGCACGGATACTCCATCATGTCTTCCCTTGTTATTTTCTCTTTGGCATTCCATTTATGGTACAAAGAAACAACCACCTGAGCATCATAACCTTTAATAAGCATCTTCTCGCAATTTTTCCAGAATTTATCCGTATCTTTCGTTATTGTAATAACCAAATCCAGAGAGCCGTTCTCCAAGCCTTTGCTTAGTTCTTTCAGCTCCATCAGACGTATATTGAAATCGTATTCGGGAAAATTTGCCATTAAATTTGCCACAATCGGCGAAGCAATGGTGTCTTGTCGCATTGAGCCGTAAAATCCGATATTTAATTCATCGTTTTTTACATGTAATTCACTGAGGATTTTTTCATATTCTTTTTCCAGGCCTTCCACCAGGTAGGAAAGTCTCTCATATATTTCCGATCCTTTCGAGGTTAACTTTACCTTCCTGGTGCTTCTGTCAAACAACTGTACGCCCATTTCCTCTTCCAAAATTGCAATTTGCTTTCCGAAAGATTGAGGTGTTATGTACAAGTTTTTTGCCGCCTGTGAAAAATTCAAGCATTGTGCCGCTTCTAAAAAGTATTTGATTCTTTGATAATCCATTTTCTCTTATTATTATTTTAATAGAAATAAAACTACGGTTTCCTAGAATCAATATACCATTTAATCAGGCAAATGTTAATTATTATTTACAAAATACACTGTCTAGCCAATAACACACATAAGCATTTATTATTCAAACATTGGTGGTTTTACCTGATAGTCATTAATCGGCACATCCTCCGTAGAGAAGTTCATTTTACCGTCCTTTTCTTCAACAACTATCCATTTTAACCATTCTTTGTTATCCATATTCGGATAATCTTCACGTAAGAACCAACCTCTTGATTCTTTTCTGAGCAGTGCTGCTCTAAACTGCATTTCCGCAGATAAAAGCATAGCTTCGGCTTCATGGCAGGATAAGAGATAGTGAAAATCATCCGCTTTAAGATTCTTTGCCGTTTCTTTCAAATTCTCGATTTTTTCAAGACATTTTTCCATTCTGTGTTCGCTCATATAAACAGAGTTTTCAACAGGGCACATTATATCTTGAATCTTATCGATGAGTTCGATGGCACTTACACCTTCTTCTCTGAATAACGGTGCGAAAGCGTCTTCTTTGAGTTCTTCAACCTTTGCTTCATCAATCTTTTTAAAATCAACGTTT
>CACZQX010000284.1 GCA_902783445.1 uncultured Lachnospiraceae bacterium | reverse complement strand
TCTTTCAAGCGGATACAAAATCAACAGTTCCAAAGACGATTCCGTAGGAATGGCTGTTTCAGAGACAATGCGTCTTAAAATAAGAGGCTTGGAGAGAGGTTCTCAAAATACAACCGACGGTGTATCCGTTGTGGAAACGGCTGAAGGCGCGCTTCAGGAAGTAAACGAAATGATCTCCAGACTCAGAGAACTTGCGGTACAGGGCTCTAACGGAACATATACTGACGAAGACCGTGCAAATCTTCAAAGTGAAGTGGATGCTTTAAAAGAAGAAATCAACAGAATCGCAAGAGATACGGAATTTAACAATGTTCCTCTTCTTGACGGTTCGGTGCAAAGATGCGCATATGCTTATGATACATCTTCGGGAAGCACAAAAATCTCAACAGATACGGAAGTGCTTTATTTTGAAGATCAAACAGCAGCCGGCAGATATACATTCAGCTATTCGGTAACAACAGATCCGAAGACAGGCGAAAGAGTAATTGACGATACAAGCATTTCAACCGGCGGAGCATTTTCAAACGTTGCAAATCTTCAGAAAGAAGTAAGAGAAAACGCAATTATATTCAAAGGTTCCAATGATTTTATATTGGAAGTGGGAATTAACAAAGATTTAAATACAATAACAAGCGGAGACGGCGAAATCGAGATAAAAGACATGGGTGGCATGATTATCCAAATGGGTGAAAAAGAAGGCCGCAACATAAAAATCACAATTCCGAAAATCTCCACAAAGACACTGGGAATCGACAATCTTGATTTGAGAACGGAAGCGAGTGCGGAAAAGAGCATCCATCTTATGGATATTGCATTGGAGAGAGTAGTATCCGTAAGAGGCAGATTGGGTGCATACGAAAACAGATTTGAGCATTCAATTTCCAGCATGTCCGTATCAAACGAATCTACGGAAAGTTCTTTGTCGAGAGTAATGGACGTTGATATGGCCGAAGAAATGAGCAATTATACATCTGTTTCGGTTATCCAGCAGGCCGGCATTTCAATGCTTGCACAGGCTAACCAGCTTCCGGAAAAAGTTTTGCAGTTGCTTCAGTAAAAAAGCTAAAGTTTTTGCAAAATAAACCGATATATATGTTACATTGGGGTGATGAATCATCCAAAAGATCGGGAGATAAATAAAGGAGCAACGGATATGACAAGAGAAGAATTGAAAGACTATGCAATGAGAATATGCCAGGGCTCGAAAGAAGATTTGGTAGTAACAACATTTTACATAATCGATAATTATCTTGAAGATGCAAGAAATGCATACAAAGAAGGCAGAATGAAAGATTTTGTATATGCTCTTAATAAGGCAAAACAGTTTGTTAACAACCTTTCAAGCAGCTTAAATTACAAATATGCACTTGCTTTTGAACTCAGAAACATTTACTCATTTGCAAACAAGGCTTTGGTTGGCGCAATCGTAAAGAAAGACGCATCGGAGCTTGAAAAGATTCAATCCATATTTGCAAAACTTCGCGCAGGATTCGAAAAGGTATGCGAAGAGCAGGAAACAAAAGCACCTGCATTTGCGGGAAGCCAGAAAGTATATGTGGGACTTACATACGGTAAGGGAACTTTAAACGAATATGCGCTCAGAGCGTAGTGAAAATTAAATAATTAAAAAACGAAAGCCTGTATTTAGCGAAAATACAGGCTTTTTTGATAGCTTAGAAAAATATTGTACAAAATTAATACAAAAGAAACGCTTGACAAAAAAACGTCTAAGAGTTTATAATCGTCAACATCTTAAGAGAACAATTTTTTGTTCATGAATTATTCTGGAATTTCAATTAAGATTTTCCGAATCCGAAAGGCTTTTTTCAGAGCTTGGGTTCAGGAAATTCAAAAGCAATTACCTAAAAAAATTAAATAAGCGAGGAAGATTATGACAAAGAGTATTTTTGTTGTTTTCTCTGAGGATGAAGAGTATGCATCTTCCTGGGGTAATTATGTCTCAAAGAAGTCAAATTTGCCCTATGATGTCAAGATTTATACGGACATAAATAAGTTGCGTGAATTTTCGTCCAAAGAAAACATCGATATTTTGCTTCTGAAAAAAGAAGAATCCATTGATGCGAAGATGAAATTTGTACTTTATGAATCAATCCCCACAAATCCCAAGCCGGGGTTTAATTATATAAACAGATTTCAGTCTGCAAACGATATATTTTGTGAAATAGCTGCGGCCTGCGAAAAAGAAGGTCAAAACCATATGCATGAGGATGGAAAGCTTAACAAAACAAAAATAATCGGCATATATTCACCAATAAATCGCTGTTTAAAAACGATTTTTTCTATAGTTCTTGCAAAGAGTCTTTCGGATAACAATTCGGTGCTTTACCTGAATTTTGAGGAGTACTCGGCAGTTTCGGAAATATTTCCAAATGAACATTCAAATAACATATCGGATTTGCTTTTTTATTACAAACAAGGCTCACAACATCTTGCCATGCGTTTTCTTGCATCCGTAAGCAGTTGGGACGGATTGGATTATATTTTTCCACCCGCAAACAAAGAGGATATAAGAAAGACGGACGCAAGCGAAATGATTGAGTTTTTGGAATCTTTGAAGAATAACGGGGATTACAAATATTTTGTAATCGATTTGGGAAGTGATATTTGTGAAATCTGTAAACTTCTTGACTATTGTGATTATGTATTGATGCCTGTTAAAAACGATAAGATTTCCAAGGCAAAATTAGAGGATTTTAAAAAAAGCTATGTGCAGGAAAACTTTGCTTTTCTTGAAGAAAAGATAGTAAGCGGGGACTTATCAAGCTTTGAGAATTCCTTTGTAAGCTGCAATATCGAGCATCTTTCAAACAGTGAATTCGGATTGTTTGCGGATACTATTGTGAAAGGGTTTGAAGAAAACAAGACATGGAATTTGAACACATAAGAAAACTGGTAGTTGAAAAAATCAATGCAGAAGCAACTATAAGCGATGACGAGCTTAAGTCCTTAATTGTGGATGTTGTCTCGCAATATTATTCGGGAAAGAAAATATCGGTAAATAAACGCTTCGAAATATCCAAAAGTATTTTTGATTCCATAAGGGGACTTGATGTACTGCAAAAGCTTATAGAAGATGAAAGCATAACGGAAATAATGATTAACGGCCCCGATAATATATTTATCGAAAAAGACGGAAAGATTGTAAAAAGTAATGAACGCTTCTCATCTAAGGAGAAGTTGACGGATATTATACAGATAATAGTTGCAAAAGCCAACAGGCGAGTAAACGACGTCACGCCCATTGTTGATACAAGGCTTCCCGGGGGAGACCGCGTAAACGTGGTTTTGGACCCTATAGCAATAAACGGGCCGGTGGTCACAATAAGAAAATTTTTAAACAATGCAATAGATATGGATTATCTGCTAAGTATCGGCTCTATCACAAAGGAAGCGGCACTGTTTTTAAAAAAGTTGGTTGTAAGCGGTTACAACATTTTCGTAAGCGGATCGACGGGATCCGGCAAAACAACATTTCTCAATATTCTTTCAAATTATATTCCAAGGGAAGAAAGAATTATAACTATTGAAGATTCGGCAGAATTGAAAATCTTAAACAATGATAATCTGGTAAGCTTAGAAGTTCGTCAGGCAAATACAGAAGGTAAAAACGAAATAACAATAAGAGATTTGATAAAAAGCTCTTTAAGAATGCGTCCGGACAGGATAATTGTGGGCGAAATAAGAGGAGCGGAAGCCCTTGATATGTTGCAGGCTATGAATACGGGACATGATGGAAGCTTGTCCACCGGCCATGCTAACAGCCCCGCAGATATGCTGACTCGAATTGAGACTATGGTGCTAATGGGCTCCGATATCCCGCTGGCTGCTGTTAAATCGCAAATTGCTTCGGCAATAGATATTATTGTTCATCTGGGAAGGATGAAAGATAAGAGCAGAAAAGTGTTGGAGATAGATGAAATAGAGGGAATGAAGGATGGCGAAATAGTGATAAATCCGCTTTTTATATACAATGATGGATTAAAAGCAACGGGAAAGATGCTTGTAAACGATAAAAAACTAAGGATCTACGGAGAAGGATAATGGAAATAAATTACGAAACATACGTGTTTTCGAAAAAAGAAAAAATTAAATACGCTCTGATTGCATTTTGTATTATGAGTCTTTTTGCGTTTTTGTTTTACAAAAGTTTGATAGCAATAGCTTTTATGGTCCCGATTGGTATTTTTTACATGAAAAACAAAAGAAAAGCTTTAAGCGAAAAACTCAAAAGGGATTTCGAGATGCAATTTAAGGATGCCATATTGGCGTCAAGTGCGGCCCTTCAGGCAGGCTATTCCATAGAAAACAGTTTTGTTCATGCCTACAATGAAATGATTAATCTCTATGGGGAAAAGTCCTATATTTGCAGAGAATTGAAGTTAATTATAAACAATATAAATTTAAATATCCCTTTGGAACAATGTTTAAGTGAGCTTGCCAATAAAACTCAAATAGATGAAGTAAAAACTTTTAACGAGGTTTTCTCCATAGCCAAAAGGTGCGGGGGAGATTTGGTAAAAATCATATCCACAACCGCAAACGAAATAAGCGACAAGGCAGATATTAAAAGCGAGATTAATACCATAATCAGCGCGAAAAAATTTGAGCAAAAAATAATGAATTTTATGCCGCTTTTGATAATTCTCTATGTGAATATTTCTACCGGAGGATTGATTGAAACACTATACGGAAATATTACCGGAGTAATAATTATGACGGTTTGCCTTGGAATTTACATATTTGCTTATTTTTTGGGAAAAAGGATAGTAAGGATAGAGGTATAAGATGATTATTTTGTATTTGGTAATTGTGTTTGCATCACTGCTTTTGTTGCTTAAAAGCAAGAAATACAAGAGTGATCGATTGGAAAAGCTGGATTTAAGCGAACACAAACTACATAAGTTATACGGAGTCGCGATGTTTTTGTATGATAAAACATCAAGGCTGTCTTTTATAAAAAGATTGAAGGAAAGAGGGCCAAAGGATGCACTTACGGATAAAAAACTAAAGGAGCTGTATGTTGTTGAGAATACAGAGGAGATAAAGTATTGGTTTGACATTAAAAAAATAGCTTTGGGATTTGCGATTGTATTCTTCTTTGCATTGTTGGGGCTTTTTGTATCAACAAATGAATTAATAAACGGAAGCACGCCTCTTTTTGAGGTTCGGCGAGCAAGCCCGGGTGAAGGAGAAAGTATTGTAAATGTTTCGGTGGAATCACGGGGGCAAGATGCTCAAACAATAGAATTGGAGTTAGCGGAAAGAGAGCTTACGAAAGAAGAAACGGAAGAGCTTTTTGAAGAAACATACAATGAATTATTGGAAAAAATGCCGGCGGAAGGGGAGAGTCTTGATGAAGTCATGACAAAAGTAAACCTGCCCGACAGCATAGGTCTTGTAAAAATTTCTTGGGAATTTGACGGACAAGAAGGTCTTATTGACTACAGCGGTGAGGTAATAGCGGACTTTGAAGACCGTGAGGAATACATTAGTGTATTGACCGCAAATATGGAATGCAATGATTATTTCAAATCCTATGAGATTCCTATAAGAATTGTTCCGCAAAACTTGTCATTTTTCGAGCAAATTCAAAAATCTTTGCAAAAGTTCGTAGAAGGCGAGGATAAGACAAAAGAAGCGATAGAGCTTCCGAATGAAATAGAAGGAAACAGCCTAAAATACACGAATGTAGCAAGTCACGATGGAAGATACTATATAGTTCTTTGCATTTTGGGAGCGGTTCTGGCTCCGCTTTTATACAAAAAGACATTGGATAGCAAATTAAAAAAACGCAATGAAGAGATGTTGGATGACTACCCCGAAATAGTCAGTAAGCTTGCCTTGCTTAACGAAGCCGGGCTGACTCTTTTGTCTGCTTGGTTCAGAGTTCTTGCCGATGGAGAGAAATCAGGTCTATTAAATCATTTTGCTTATAAAGAAATGCGCTTTAGTTACAACAAAATAAAAAACGGTGAGCCTGAAGGTGCGGAATATTTGGCCTTTGGCAAAAGGTGCAATATTCATTCTTACATAAAACTGGGCAATTTGCTGGAGCAAAACCTATTAAAGGGAAATGCGGGTCTTTCAAGAAGCCTGCGTTTGGAGGCGGAGCAAGCCATTAGAGACAAAAAGCGAAGAATCAGGCAAAAAGGTGAAAAGTGCGGAACAAAATTACTGTTTCCGATGATTCTTATGATGATGGTGGTTGTAATAATAGTAATAGTTCCGGCACTGATGTCTATGGATTTGTAAATTCTTTCTGTATTTACAGAATGAAAATAAACAAAAAGGAAGGAAATGAAAATGAAAAAATTGAAAGAAAAAATTGAGGAAAAATTATTCAGAGCCAAGGTAAAAGTTTTGGACGAACTAAAAAACGACGATGGAATAGGGGTTGTTGAAGTAATACTGATTTTGCTGGAAAAGCCTAACGCAAAACACAGGTATGTTTTATGTGGAAAATAAAGGATTCATTATGAGGGAGTAAAGATAAGTGTTTGTAATA
>CACZQX010000283.1 GCA_902783445.1 uncultured Lachnospiraceae bacterium | reverse complement strand
TGGTGCGATGCCATCGGTGCAAAAAATGTTGCCAATGAGCTTAAACAAGACAATCAGGTAGCTGTTTCCATGGAACAAGTTTATGCTTGGAATCCTGATCTTATCTACATCACAAACTTTACTCAGGCTACTCCGGATGATCTTTATAACAACGCTTTTGCGGCTGATGACTGGAGCCCTGTTACTGCCGTTGCCAACCACAATGTTTACAAGATGCCTCTTGGTATGTACAGAAGCTACACGCCGGGCGTTGATACTCCTATCACTCTTATGTGGCTTGCTAAACAGGCTTATCCTTCACTTTTCGAGGATATTGATATTACGGAAGAAACTGTTAAATACTACAAAGAAGTGTTTGGCGTTGATTTGACAAACGAACAGGCTGAAAAGATCTTTGCACCTGTAAAAGATGCGGCTGCGGGATTTTAAATAATACATATAACCAGCGCATTTGTTCGTAACATATAGCCATCAAAAACGGCACACTCGCTTCGGTGAACTAACTGTTACTTCGACAATAAAAAGCAACATGTCTTCGGGATCATACCCAAAGCCATGTTGCTTTTTTGTCTACGTACACATTTTATTTCACCTACGCTCAAACACAGTGCCTGATTGTTTTTGATGTTGCTATCTGTTACTCCAAATGTCATGTTAATTAAATTATTAAGAAATAATCTTATATACAACTATACAAATATAAAATCAACCGTTCTTGCTGCTTTATCGGCGCCGGTTACTTTTATTGTTACAACTTGTCCCAGTTTATATGTAATGCCGGTGTGTTCGCCTCTTACTATCATTTCTTCTTCATAGAAATCATAAAAATCTCCTTTTATGTCTTTTAAACGAACCATGCCTTCCACAGTATTGTAGAGTTCTACATATATTCCCCAGGATGTAAGTCCTGATATTACACCTTCGTATTCATTGCCGATTTTATCCAACATATACTCCGCTTTTTTAAGCTTGTCCGTGTCATATTCCGCATCGTTTGCCTTGCGTTCTGTTACGCTTGAATTGCGCGCCACTTCGGGCAGTATGTTGATATAATGATTTACGCGATTGTCGTCCATCTCACCGTGAAGATTTTCTTTGATAATCCTATGTATTTGCAAATCCGGATAACGTCTGATAGGTGATGTAAAATGACAATAATAACGTGCGGCAAGGCCGAAATGTCCGTTGGATGAAGTGGTATAATTTGCGCGTTTCATAGACCTTAAAAGCAGCCTGTTAATTACCGCTTCTTCCGGCGTATCTTTCACCTTATCAAGGATTGCCTGCAATTCTTTGGAGTGAATTTTGTTAATTTGAGGTCTTAATGAATAACCGAAATTGTTGATAAAAATTCCGAAATCACGAATCTTTTCTTCGTCCGGCTCCTCATGACTTCTGTAAACAAATGGGATTTCCGCCCAAAAATACTCTTCCGCCACGGTTTCGTTTGCCGCAAGCATAAAGTCCTCGATAATTTTTGTTGCTTCGCATCTATCATATGGCTTTACTTCCACAACTTTTTTATTTTCATCCAAAGTTATCTTGCTTTCTTTGGAATCGAAGTTTATGGCGCCGCGCTCAACTCTTTTCTTTCGTAAAGTTCTTGATAGCTCAAGCATATTTTCAAACATTTCAATAAAGTCTTTGTTTTCCTTTATTGCGTATTCATCAGCATCAAGTGTTGCCTGAACGCCGGTGTAAGACATTCTTTTATCAACATTAATCAATGTTTCACAAATTTCGTGACTTTTTATATTGCCCGATTTATCAAATTCCATAATGCAGCTTAAAGCCAAACGGTCTTCTCCCGCATTGAGTGAACATATACCGTTTGATAATTTCTTCGGAAGCATCGGAATTACACGGTCCACAAGATAAACACTGGTACCGCGCTTTTTAGCCTCATTATCCAAAGGCGTATCTTCTCTTACATATTCGGAAACATCCGCAATATGTACCCCAAGGATATATCCGTCCTTTGTCTTGTCGATAGAGATGGCATCATCCAAATCCTTGGCATCTTCGCCGTCGATTGTAACAGTCCTAACATTTCTGAAATCATATCTTGCATATGCTGATGACTTATGATTTAAAATGCCTTTTTTGGCCATAAAGGCCTTCAATTCAAGCTTGCCGGATTCCACTTTATCCGCAATGGTTTCGCATTGTTTAAGCACTTTATCAGGAAACTCTTCTTCTATGCCATAATCCTTAATTATGGATACAATATCTACGCCCGGATCGTTGATTGCTCCGATTACCTCAATAATTTCCCCTTCCGGCTTTTTATCCGCAGAGCCGTAGTCTTTTATGCTTGCAACTACTTTGTCGTTGTTCTTGGCATTTAAGTCGCATCCTTCGGCTATATAAAGATCAACGCCGATTTTGGAATTATCGGGAACAACAAAACCAAAGTTTTTGCTCTTTTTGTATGTACCCACAATTTCCTTAAGGGAGCGCTCAACAATCTTAATAATACGGCCTTCTTTTCTGGCTCCACGTTTAAATTTGTTTACAATAACAAGCTGCACCTTGTCGCCGTCAAAAGCATTTAAGGTGTCGCGGGCCGGAATATAAATATCATCATCAAATCCTTCTATAGTTACAAATCCAAAGCCTTTTGCCGTCGCACTAAAAACTCCGACATGGATTTCTTCGATTCCTATGCCGTACTTACCTCGCTTTGAAAGTCCTATTTTACCCTCGGAAATCAGCTCATCCAAAATAAATTGGAGATCGTCTCTGTTTTCTTTTGGTACATTTAAGACAATTGCAAGTTCTTTTATTTTCATCGGAACATAATGCTTATCCTGCATAATGTCCATGATTATTTTCTTTCTCTTTTCCGTATCTGTTTTGTTAATCATTCTTTATTCTTTCCTCAACAAGTCATAATCATCCTTGATTATACATAAGAAAACCCTGAAAGCATTTAACTTTCAGGGCTGATAGTTTAATTATTACTGGAATAATTTTGAATTCAACAATAAACATGCTGCAAGGAAAATGATTGTGCAGA
>CACZQX010000282.1 GCA_902783445.1 uncultured Lachnospiraceae bacterium | reverse complement strand
TGGACAAGATTTTGCCATATCAGCAAAACGACTTCGAACAGCTCTTTGAGGCTTTGGAAGGAAGTCCGGTAACAATCCGTTTCTTGGATCCTCCTCTTCATGAGTTTGTTCCGACCGAAGAAGCTGACATTAAGAAATTAGCCGATGCTCAGGGCAAACCTGTTGAAAGAATTAAAGAAATCATCAAGGCGCTTCACGAAGTTAACCCTATGATGGGCCACAGAGGATGCCGTCTTGCAATTACATATCCTGAAATCGCAAAGATGCAGACAAGAGCCGTTATCGGCGCTGCTATCAATGTTCAGAAAAAACACGGTGGCTGGAGACTTGTTCCGGAAATCATGATTCCTCTTGTAGGAGATATTAAGGAATTTAAGTTTGTTAAGAAAATCGTTGTTGAAACAGCCGATGCAATGCTTAAAGAAGCAGGCATTGACATCAAATACGAAGTAGGTACCATGATTGAAATTCCTAGAGCTTGCCTCATTGCGGATGAAATCGCTAAAGAAGCCGACTTCTTCTGCTTCGGTACAAACGACCTTACACAGATGACATTTGGTTTCTCGCGTGATGATGCGGGTAAATTCCTTGGTTCATACTACGACGAAAAAATCTTCGAAAACGATCCGTTTGCTAAGCTTGACAGAGAAGGTGTCGGCAAACTTATGGATATGACAATTAAGCTTGGAAGACCGGTTAATGAACATCTTCATATCGGTATCTGCGGCGAGCACGGCGGCGACCCTACATCGGTTGAGTTCTGCCACGAAATCGGACTTGACTATGTAAGCTGCTCACCATTCAGAGTACCGATTGCAAGACTTGCTGCGGCACAGGCAGCTATCGCTGAGAAACGTTAATTCATGACAATAGAATTTATGGCGAACATCGAGCCTTCCGGGTCCCGGAAAAAGCTTGAATTTAAGGTGTTTATAGTATAGGGAGTCTGTTACAGACTCCCTATATTTTTTTAACTTGACAGCTAATTGGAATTAGCTTACAATAAGGCTAACTTGAATTAGCCAAGGAGAGGATATGGATACAAAGAAAAAAATTTTAGATGTTGCATTAACGCTGTTTTCGGAAAAAGGATATGGAAATGTTTATGTAGGTCAGATTGCAGAAGGTGTGGGAATTAAAGCGCCATCTTTATATAAACATTACAAAAGTAAGCAGGATATCTTTGACGCAATCTTAGAAGAAATGCGTAATCGTTATAACCAACAAACGTCTCTTTTGAATATTACCGGAAGTGATTTTCAATCAGATTCTCAATTCTATAATAATATTTCGGAAGATGAACTTGTAAAAATAGGCATTGGTCTTTTTTCTTTCTTTTTGCATGATGAATATGAGTGCAAATTTAGAAAAATGCTTACCATAGAACAATTTTCCAATAAAGAATTAGCCAAACTATTTTCTAATCAATATTTTAATGAACCGCAGAAATATCAAACCGGCTTACTTCAAATGTTAATTATGCAGGGGCTCATGAAAAATGAAGATGCAAATATTATGGCACTTCAATTTTTTGCGCCAATCTATTTGTTGATGACAGTATGTGACAGAGAGCCTCAAAGAGAACCGGAAGCATTGAATATGCTGGAAAAACATATTAGACAATTTAACAGAATGTACAAGGAGTAGAAAAATGAAAATTGTAATGATACACGGACAAAATCATAAAGGAAGCACTTACAACATCGGTAGAAAGATTGCAGATAAAATCGGTACAGAAGAAATTGTAGAATTTTTTCTTCCCAAAGATTTAAATCATTTTTGCGTTGGATGCTATGCGTGCATAGATGATGTGACAAAATGTCCTTTTTTTGAAGAAAAAAATAAAATTATGTCAGAAGTTGAGTCTGCAGATATCTTGATCTTTACAACACCAACTTATTGTTTAAGAGCATCTGCACCCATGAAAAGTTTTATCGATTTGACCTTTAATTATTGGATGTCACACAGACCCAGAAAATGCATGTTTCATAAAAAAGCGATTGTCATATCAACAGCAGCCGGTACGGGTGCCAAAAAAGCTGTTAAAGATATCACCAATGCCTTATTCTATTGGGGAATATCATATATATTGCCATACGGAATCAGTATCCAGGCTATGAACTGGGATGGGATTAGGGACAAGAAAAAACAAAAAATCGAAAAAGATACTACAAAAATAGCCAATAAAATCTTAAAGAAAAAGAATGTAAAAGTTGGAATCAAGACTAAAGTAATTTTTATGCTTATGCGCATGATGCAGAAAGGAAATATGGGTTCCGGTGATGCAGACAGAGCATATTGGGAAGGCGAAGGCTGGTTAGCTACCGCAAGACCTTGGAAGTAATCACTTAAAGCTTCCTGCACTTGATCAGACAGTGGAACTGTGACAATCGGATTATCACTTTCAAAAAATAAATGTATTTAAAGTTTTGAAAGTGGGTGGTATAATAATTTCAAAAGTTAAATAAATTTAAAGTTTTGAAAGTGGATTACATATGAAGATTATTGAACGAAAAGAATATTTGAATAGACTCATTCGATTGAGAGAAACTCCTGATATTAAGATAATAACAGGTTTAAGACGTTCCGGAAAATCAGAGTTGGTACGTGCATATATGGATTGGATTCGTAAGAATGAAGATGCAAATATAATATTTGTTGATTTTGCAGATTTGAGGTTTGACGATTTAAAAACATATAAGGAACTTTATTCTTATTGTGAAAAACAATATGTTGCTGATAAGTCTAATGTTATTGTTATTGACGAAGTCCAAATATGTGAGAAATTTGAGCTTGCTATTAATAGTTTATACAACAGCCGAAAATATGATATCTATATTACCGGGTCAAATGCATTTTTACTTAGCTCAGATTTATCCACATTATTTACCGGTAGATTTATAGAAATTCCGGTATATCCGTTTAGTTTCGCTGAATATTGTGAGTACTATGGTTATGATTCTAACACTGCAAATGTTTTGGATACATATGTTATGAATGGTGGTTTAGCAGGATCTTATGTATATAGCGAAAAAGAGGATCAAGCATTATATATAAAGGATGTTTATACTACAGTTATTAAGCGCGACCTTGTAGATAAGTATGGCATTAAGGAAGAGGCTTTGCTGGATTCGTTAACTGATTATATGATGGACAATATTTCTAATCTTACTTCTGCTAGTAAAGTGAGCAATGTTTTTAAGCAAAACAAGGTCGAGACTAATCATATAACTGTAGGAAATTATATGAAGTATCTTTGCAGCGCATTTATGTTCTATAAAGTAAAGCGCTACGACATAAGAGGGAAAAAGTACTTAGAAACATCGGATAAATATTATCTTAGTGATTTGGGATTTAGGTACGCAATGCTTGGAACCAGAAATATGGATTATGGCAGGGCTTACGAGAATATTGTGGCTTTGGAATTACTTAGAAGGGGTTACGATATTTATGTAGGAAAGCTTTATCAGAAAGAAATAGATTTTGTGGCAATGAAGCAAAACGAAAAGCTGTATATTCAGGTATCTGATAATATATCTGACCCGGCTACTTTGGAAAGAGAATTAGCACCTCTCAGATCCATTAAGGATGCATATCCTAAAGTTTTAATCGCTAATACTTCTCATGATGATTATGATATTGAGGGAATAAAAGTGGTGGATTTAACAAAGTGGTTGCTGCAAAAAGTGTCGTAGGATAGCACACCACCAAAGGCAGCTTCCGCCGATTCCTTGAATTGACTGAGAGTCAACGGAGTGATGGGTTAACGGTTATTCCTTTCTGCACATCCGGTAGCAGTGAAATAAGTAAAAGCAGAAATAACCTTACAGAAAAAGCCGGAACAGGCGAATGGCTTGTAGGAAAAAGATTCGGTGGGGATGCTTCCTTAGACGAAATCAAAGACTGGGTCGATGGGCTTGGACTGAAATAAAGGGGGTATTTTTATGAAAACATGTCCGAGATGTAATTCGAGCATGGATGACAATGCATCATTTTGCAGCAATTGCGGCTATGCCTTTGATAAGAAGAAAAGCATCGTGCCGAAGATAGTGATTATTATTGTGCTGACTGCGGCTGTTGTAGTGTCGATTGTTGTGGGGAGATTTGCTTATAATCTATCCAAAGCCAACAGTTACCTTCAATCCCTTAAAGAATGTGCGGATTTGATGATGGATGGCATAGATACGCTGCAGGATATCTATGAGGATATTGATAATGCTTTGGAAAAGCTTCCAAATGAAGATCTTCAAAAATACGTTGACCTTTACAATAATGCAAAAACGGAAGCCGAGGAATTGTTTGATAAAATCGCGACATATTTTGAATAGGCAATGGCCGCTAATCTAAACAGGTTTGCGGCTATTTTTTGTTTTGCAGAAGAATCCGTATCGAACAAAAATGCGGAATCCGCAAAAATGTCGATTAGAGATTGGGGTTCCACTAAAACATCTTTTTTGAAAAATTTTAGATGTAACCATTGACATTACATCAAAACGGTGTTATATTAACACCATCAGATGAAACCACCACGGTTACACCAATGAACTTTTTAACATTCGAGGATGGGGATAAGGTTTTCCTTCAGACAGTATATAAATTTGCAGGAGCAGGAGGAATTAAAAATGCAGATATCAAGCAGATTTACGGTTGCACTTCATATTTTTACATGTGTGGATACATTTA
>CACZQX010000281.1 GCA_902783445.1 uncultured Lachnospiraceae bacterium | reverse complement strand
CTCTTTTATTTACAGTTACTTTACAAGACAATAATTTATAGTGATTCTCTATAAATCGCAGCTACAGCTTCTTTTGTTGCTTTGGTTGGAGCAATACCTAAAAGGCCGTCAAGAGACGGAGTTGTAAAAGCAAGCTCGGTCAATTTGTCAACATCAGCATCACTGAACCCTTCATCTGTCAACTTATTAGGAACATCAACGGATTTAAGCCATTCATAAACCCCTGCCGCAGCTTTTTCTGTATCAGAAGCATCTTTTACGATTGGCTCCAGAATATATTTAAGAGTATCTGCTTTCGCTTTATATATATTTCTGATAACAGCAGGTAAAAGAATTGCCAAGCCTAAACCATGTGAAAAGTCCGGTTTCATTGCGCTCAACGGATGTTCAAGCGCGTGAGTATAGTGTAACAAGCCGTTATCAAAACAAACTCCGGCAATCATTGCCGCATAACAAAGATAGTATCTGGCTTTTTTATCTGCGGGATTTGCAATAGCCATTGGTAAATATTTACCTACAAGTGCTATTGTTTCTCTTGCAAGAGTTATTGTATAAGGAGATGCAACAATTGAAGTCGCCGCTTCAACAACATGGTTTACTGCATCAATTGATACATATCTTGTTTGTTTTGGAGATAACCCTACCATCAAATCCGGATCATCAATTGCATATTCAGGATAAATGCAATCGTAAGCGATTGCAGGTTTGTAGTTCTTATCCAAAATAGTAGCTACAGCAAACCTGTTTGTTTCGCTTCCTGTTCCGTGTGTCAAATTTATTGCAACGATTGGTACGGCTTCTGTTGGAGTAAACTTAAATTCATATAAATTACTACCTGTTTCATTTGGATATTTTAAAAGAATAGCAACAGATTTTCCGGCATCCGTCGGAGAACCGCCGCCAATTGTAATAACCGCTTTTGCACCAAATTCCCGGGCAATTTTTGATGCTTCATCTATCGCATCGGTTGTCGGGTTTGGTGTAACTTTATCATAATTTACATAACCGATATTATTATTTTTTAATGCCTTTTCTACAACATCCCATGCTCCGGTAGATTTGTATGCATTTTTGCCTGACATTACAATAACTTTGTCAATTCCTCTTGCTGCATATGTTTTTGCAATATCGTTAATCTTTTGTATTGCCCCGCAACCGAAATAAACACAAGTTCTTGTTCTTATTTCTCTTACTTCATTAACATTAAAATCTTTTTCCCATTCGTACATATAAAAACTCCTTTTTTTAACCAATTATATTTTATATGTACATTTATTATTTTGCAATATTTTTATATTTTATATAACTCAACAAATAGCCTGTGTTACTCAGGACTATAGAAAAGTGTTTGAAATTATAGAAAATTACATAAAAAAATATAAGATTTAGAATGTTTTACCTATACAAATATACCTGAATCCTGCCTCAGTTAGTCTGTCTCCGTTATACTGGTTTCTGCCGTCAAATATTATCGGAGTTTTCAAAAGAGATTTTATTCTCTCAAAATCGGGACGCCTGAACTCGTTCCATTCTGTCAAAAGCAACATACAATCAGCATCTGTTAAAGCGTCATATGCCGAACGAGAATAAATTATTTTATCTCCAAAATAAAATTCTGCCTGATCAAAGGCTTTTGGGTCGTATGCCTGTATTTTTGCACCTTTTTCCAATAATGCATTAATAATAGTAATAGCCGGAGCTTCTCTCATATCATTTGTCTTTGGTTTAAAAGCAAGTCCCCAAACAGCAATCGTTTTTCCGCTCAAATCGTTTCCCAAAACATTCAATATTTTATCAACAAAAAACCTTCTCTGCCTTTTATTAATTTCATCGGTAGCTTTTAATAAACTGTAGTCACAATCGTTATCAATAGCAGTTTTTGTTAGTGCCTTTACATCTTTTGGGAAACAGCTGCCACCATAGCCTAATCCGGGGAACAAGAATTGTGAACCGATACGTTTATCGGCACACATACCGATTCTTACCATTTCCGCATTAGCACCAACCTTCTCACATATATTTGCAATCTCATTTGCGTAAGATATTTTTACCGCCAAAAACGAATTTGCCGCATATTTTGTCATTTCAGCAGATTTTACATCCATCATAATTACAGGGTTTCCTGTTCTTAAAAACGGAGCATAAAGTTCCTGCATAATCTCTGATGCTCTTTGAGAGTTTGAGCCGATAACAACTCTGTCAGGTTTAAGAAAGTCGTCAACTGCAGCACCCTGTTTTAGAAATTCGGGGTTAGAAACAACGTCAAAGGGGTAAATGGTATTTTGCTTAATAATTTCGGTTACTTCATCTGCTGTTCCTACAGGAACAGTTGATTTGTCGACAATAACAGTATACTGTTTTATTGATTGACCAATTGACTTTGCAACTGCTTTTACATACTGCAAATCCGCACTGCCATCTTCACCCTGCGGAGTACCGACTGCAATAAAGCATACAAGAGATTTTGCAACAGCATTTTTTATATCCGAAGTAAATGTTAATCTGTTTTCGGATACATTAGCCTTGATTAACTCTTCCAGCCCTGGCTCGTATATAGGTATAATGCCCTGTTTTAGCTGTTTTAATTTGTCTTCGTTATTATCAACACAAATGACATCGTTGCCCATTTCCGCAAGACAAGTGCCGACAACCAAACCTACATAGCCTGTACCTATGACACAAACCTTCATCTATATTTCTCCTTTAAGTTTTTTATCAAAATATTCTATTGTTTTATCCAAACCTTCACTCAATTTAATTTTCGGCTCCCAATTTAACTTTGCTTTGGCGAGTGAAATATCCGGCCTCCTTTGAGTCGGGTCATCAGAAGGCAGGGGAAAATATACAATTCTTAAATCCTTATTTACCTTTTCTCTAATCAACTCTGCAAGTTCTTTAATAGTAAATTCGCCGGAGTTACCTGTATTAACGGGTCCTGTAAAATCATCCTCCGATGCCATCATTTTTACGATTACATCGACTAAATCGTCTACATAGCAGAATGAACGGGTTTGAGAGCCATCACCATAAATTGTCAAATCTTCACCGCGAAGTGCCTGACAGATAAAGTTCGATACAACTCTGCCGTCATTCGGATCCATCATTGGTCCGTAAGTATTGAATATACGAATAACTTTAATCTTTACTCCGTAAAGTCTGTGGTAATCAAAGAATAAACTTTCCGCACATCTCTTACCCTCATCGTAACAAGACCTTATTCCTATCGGATTAACATTTCCCCTGTATGTTTCGACCTGAGGATGAATCAAAGGCTCGCCATAAACCTCGCTTGTAGAAGACTGAAGAATTTTTGCATTATTCTTCTTTGCAAGCTCTAACATGTTTAATGCCCCAAGAACGCAAGTTTTTGTTGTGAAAATTGCCTTTTCTCCCTGATATGCAGGAGGAGATGCAGGACAAGCCAGGTTATAGATTTCATCAATTTTTTCGTCTATATCCAAAGGCTCAATAATATCATGCTCTATAAATTTAAAGCGCGAATCATTTAAAAGTTCTTTTACATTAAACAAAGAACCCGTGTAATTATTATCAACACAGATTATTCTGTTGTTTTCATCTTTAATCAGTCTTTTGCATAAATTAGAACCAATAAATCCGGTACCGCCCGTTACCAAAATTGTTTTCACTAAACTCTCCTCACTGATTATTCAGCTTTCCGTTCAGAACTT
>CACZQX010000280.1 GCA_902783445.1 uncultured Lachnospiraceae bacterium | reverse complement strand
CATTCAAAGAATATAATATTATAATACAAAAGATAATAAAAGGCAGTTCATTTGCACCATCCTGCCATATCAAAACTAGGGCTTTATATGTTTATTTTTGGAGCCTTTTTTGATGGCCCCTTTTATTTTGCTCATTTGATATTGAAGCGGTGTGAATAATACAGTAGGCAGGAAAAAGCAACATTTAAGTCAACATAAAACAGGTGGCGATTATGTACAAATTAAAAACAGCAGAATCTTTCGATGCGGCGCATTTTTTAAAGGACTATGATGGCAAATGCGCTAATATTCACGGACACAGATGGAAAGTGGAAGTTGAAATTCAATGCGAATCCCTAAAGGAAAATGGTTCGGAAAAAGGGATGTGCGTTGATTTTAGTGTGCTTAAAGAGGAGTTAAAAAAGCAGTTAGAGGTCTTCGATCATACTTTTATAATAGAAAGAGGCTCTTTAAAGGCTAAAACACTGGAAGCTTTGGCTGAAGAAAACTTTAAGATAGTCAATGTGGATTTCAGACCGACAGCGGAAAATTTTGCAAAATTCTTCTTTGATAAAATGGTGAATGCCGGTTTTGATGTGTCAAAAATCGTTGTATTTGAGACACCTAACAACTGTGCGATTTACGAAAAATAGATTTAGTAAAAAGGTGGTAATGGAATTGGCAACAGAAAAATCAAAAAAACTTGAAGTAATCGAAATCTTCAAAAGCATTAACGGCGAAGGAATGAGAGCGGGCGAGCTTACTACTTTTGTCAGATTTAAGGGATGTAACCTTAAGTGTTCATATTGCGATACTTCATGGGCAAACAAAAAAGATGCGGAATGTCATGAAATGACGGTGAAAGAAATCGCAAATGTAATCGAAAAACATCAGATTGCAAATGTTACTCTTACAGGCGGCGAGCCTCTTCTTCAAAAAGATATTACGGAGCTGGTAGGAGAAATAACAAAGAAAAAACTTAAAAACAAAAGCTTTCAGGTACCGGGATTTCGTGTTGAAATCGAGACAAACGGTGCGGTTAGCATTGCCGAAATAGATGCATACAGAAAAAGAAAGGGTCTTAACGAGCAGGTAAGACTTACACTTGATTACAAGCTTCCTTCATCGGGCATGGAAGATAAAATGATAAGCGACAATTTTGACAGAGGAAATCTTACAAAACGCGATTCCGTCAAGTTTGTCTGTTCGGACAGAGCCGACTTGGAAAGAGCGGTTGAAGTTATAAAACGCTACAGACTTACGGACAAATGCTATGTTATTTTCAGCCCGGTATACGGCAAGATAGATCCGAAAGAAATTGTGGAATTTATGAAAGAACATAAGCTTAACGGGGTAAGAATCCAGTTGCAGTTACACAAATTTATTTGGGATCCTGATGAGAGAGGCGTGTAATTAGCATAAAAAAAGAAAAAACAGGTATAGAAGAAAAAGAAATGGAAAAAGCATTGGTTTTATTCAGCGGTGGCGTTGACAGTACAACTGCCCTTGCCATGGCTGTTGATAAATACGGAAAAGATAATGTAATAGCTTTATCAATAAGCTATGGACAAAAACATAAAAAAGAAATAGAAAGTTCAAACAAGGTGGCAAAATATTATGGCGTAGAGCATTTGTTTCTTGATTTATCAAAGATATTTGAGTTCAGCGACTGCTCTTTGCTTGAAGGATCCACAAAGGAAATTCCGAAAGACGAGTACGCAAAGCAACTTGAAAACACTCAGGGAAAGCCGGTTTCCACATATGTGCCTTTCAGAAACGGCCTTTTCCTATCAAGCGCGGCAGCCCTAGCTTTGTCAAAGGATTGTAATGTGATTTACTACGGAATACATAGGGACGATGCGGCGGGAAATGCTTATCCCGACTGTTCCGAAGAGTTTAACAGGGCTATCGATGAAGCGATTTATGTTGGAAGCGGTAACCAATTAAGTATTGTGGCACCATTTGTAAATAAGGCAAAGAAAGATATCGTAAAAATCGGACTTGATTTGAAAGTGCCTTACGAACTGACTTGGAGTTGCTATGAAGGCGGGGACAAGCCTTGCGGACATTGCGGCACTTGTATTGACAGAATAAATGCATTTGAGGCAAACGGTGTAACGGATCCTTTGATGCTTTAATCGGACAGAAACAATACAAAGTTTCGGACAAAAAATATACAAAGTTTCGGACAGAAACTATACAAAATAATGACAAAAACTTTACAAGGAGAAACAATCATGGCAGATGAAAGAAAAGACGAAAGCTTAACATTACTGGGCAATGCAAAGACCAAATATCCAACTAATTACGATCCGTCGGTGTTGGAAACTTTCGAAAATAAGCATCCGGATAATGACTATTTTGTAAAATTCAATTGTCCTGAATTTACAAGCCTTTG
>CACZQX010000279.1 GCA_902783445.1 uncultured Lachnospiraceae bacterium | reverse complement strand
TTTACCTGCGCCGTTCTCTCCGACTATCGCGATAATCTCTCCCTTTGGAATTCTCATCTCGGGAATATCAAATACCGGCTTTTCTCCCCTGTAGGAAAATTTCATATTTTCCAATACAAAGTATTCCCCGTCTGCATCATTACAATCCAAATCTTCTGTTTTTTTACCGGATTGTTTATTGATTATTACGGTTTTGCTTTTATCAAGCTGCTTTGTCGGATCTTTTGCCTCGTCGGCCCTCAGTCCCAAATCATGTAATTCTTCTTTTGAAAGACTTCTTATTTCCTCAGATGTAAACTCTTTTTTTATACTTCCTTTTTCCATCAAAAGAGCTCTGGTAATATAAGGGAAAAGATAAGATATCCTGTGTTCCGCAATAAGAATGGTCTTTCCTTCTTCCTTCCATGCTTCAATCATTTTTTGAAGTTCGCATATTCCTTTATAGTCAAGATTAGCAGAAGGCTCATCAAGTATTATTATTTCTATCGGTTCTACCGCAATACTCGCACAAGCAATCTTTTGCTTTTCACCACCTGAAAGTTTGAAAATGCTCCTGTCCATTAAAGCGGACATATCATGTTTATTGACCACACGGTTGATGCTTTCTTCTATATCCTCAGGGGCCATTCCGAAATTCTCGCATCCGAATGCAAGCTCGCTTGTCGTATCAACATTAAAAAACTGGCTTCTCGGGTTTTGAAATACCGTACCTACCTTCTTTGATAACTGACGAAGTGTGCTATTTGATACATCAATATCATTGACTGTTATTTGGCCCTTTAATTCACCTTCGTAAAAATGAGGAATCAGTCCGTTGACACATCTGACAAGCGTCGACTTGCCGCAGCCCGAAGGACCGCAGACAAGCACAACCTCGCCCTCATCAACTTTTAAATTTATGTTTGAAAGACTCTCCTCACCTTTTTTATAAGAAAAGCAAACATTATCAAAAACAATCATACAAAAAACCTTCCGATTCCCCACCATATAAAGCAGGCAAAGCAAAAAATAATTATGAACCAATCGAATAATCCGAATTTAATCTTCCAGATACAGCTTCTTTTTTTGCCCACATCCAGCCCTCTTGTCATCGCTGCCGCAGACAATTCTTCTCCTATCAGCGAACAGGAAGCAATAAGCGGTACCATACGGTATTCAATCGCCTCTCCCGCTTTTTTTGCTCCCATCTCAATTCCTCTCATTCTCATGGCATCCGTAATCGATTTGTATTCTTCAGCCACTGTCGGAAAAAATCTGAATATAACGCTTATAGGTATGGTGAGCTTATCCGTAACATGCAATTTGTTCATGGCCGTTAGGAATTCCGACACTTTGGTTGTCATTACAATATATCTTGCAAGAATGACTGTCGGTAAAATCTTCGTAAGTATAAAAAGCATTAAAGCAAAAACAGATTCAATCATTGTAAGATCGTGTTGAAGCGCTCTTTGCGCAAAGAAACTGCCGATGTATATCGCAATTGATATCAGTCCCGCTTTCCATTCTTTTTCAACAAACAAAAGAACAACCGGCAAAAATACAAGTATCCAATAAAAAACACTCATCCATTTTTCCCCTGCCGTTCCGATTACAAATATCGAACTTGTAAAAAGTAACAGCAATTTGGTTCGCGGATCAAGCAGGGAGTGTATGTCTCTGTTTAATTTGTATTCCATGATTATGCAATGCCCGCTTTTTCAAAATGTTTTTTAAGCACTTTGGTTCCGATAAAACCTCCGATAATTCCGCATGCGATATCGACTGCCAAAAGAACCGGGCACATCCAGGGAGGAAGCATTCTTGTAACCGCATCAATATAATCCTGTCCGAATTTCTGTCTTGTCGCAAAATATGCATCCGCATTAAAGAAAATACCAAAGTAATTTGCCCAGCAGTAAATTCCCGAAATGGCATACGCAAGAATTCCTCGCCATTTGCTCTGATAATTGCCCGATCTGTATATTAATTCAGCAATAAGTCCCGATACCGTTCCTACCGCCAATGCATAAAAACTCATACCGGTTACCCACATAAGAATTCCCATGAGTACATTCAATATAAGTATCATTCCGAATTTTTTAACCTTGGTTAAAAACAACATATATGGAATTCCCGTCAAAATGGGTACGAATACAACAAGCAAAACCATCATGATCGGTATAACTCCGGTCATTGCCACAGCGCAGCAAATAACTGCGCATATGGCTGTATATATACCTACATTTATCAAATCTTTTGCATTAAGTCTGTTACTTTTTTCCATCTGTAATATCCTCCTTTTTTATTAATACATTTTTGTATTATTCCAATTCTTCATTTACTGATTTATATCCGATTACATTCTCCAGTTTTGAGAAGCCATCTGCTGTGCAGTCATACGACTGTATATACTGTCGATTTGGCTCAAAGATTCAGGTGTTCCCTGTTCCGCAACCACACCGTCTTTTAAAACAACTATCTTATTTGCATTGGCTATGGTTCTCATTCTGTGTGCGATAATCATTACGGTTTTGTTTTTGATAAGTCTTGACAGTGCTTCCTGAATAGCCGTTTCGTTTTCGGCATCAAGAGAAGCAGTAGCTTCATCAAGAAGAATTATCGGTGCATCCTTAAGGAACGCTCTTGCGATGGAAATTCTTTGTCTCTCACCGCCTGATAATTCGCTTCCGTTTTCGCCGATAAACGTATTGTATTTATCAGGCAGCAAATTGACGAATTCTTCGCAATTGGCAAGTCTTGCAGCTTCCATTACTTCTTCGTCCGTAGCCCCGCTTTTTCCGATTCTGATATTCTCCATAACCGAATTGTTAAAAAGAGTAACATCCTGAAATACAATCGAATATTTTGAAAGCAGAGTTTCCGGATCTATCTCGGATATGTCCGTACCGCCCAAAGTAATTGTTCCCGAATTAACATCCCAGAATCTGGCAGCAAGTCTTGATATTGTCGTCTTTCCTCCTCCTGAAGGTCCGATAAGCGCGGTAACTTCTCCCTGTTTGGCTGCAAAGCTTACATCTTTAAGTACATCCGTGTCATCGGAATATTTGAATCCCACGTGATCAAATACAATATCATATCCGTCTGTTTTAAGCTTATCCGAACCGGTCTGAATCTCATGCGAGAGAACCTCATCAAGTCTTTCGCACTGAATGCCGGTAGCAATAATCGCCGCGAAGTTTTGAAGCGAAATCTCCATGGGTGCATATAATCTTGATACAATCATAAGGAACATGAAAAATGTTAATAAATCTATATCCCCATTGGCGAATAAAATGCCTCCCATAATGGCTGTTGTACCGATGCCAAGCTTAAGCACTATCGCTGCGGAATTGACATATACAGCCATCTTAAGTTCTGTGAAGAGAGCAAACTTTTCGACTTTTTTAATCTTTCCGTCAAGTTCTTCGAGGTATTTTGCTTCATAATTATTGGCTCTTATGTCTCGTATGGACTCAAGACACTCCTGTATGCCGTCTGACATATCCAGTTTTACTGCCTGATTCTTTCTGACCGCTCTCTTTTCTGCACCTGAACAAGTCAATACAATAATGAATGCAACGGGGATTACCCAGAAACTTGCAAGCACCATTCTCCAATCAAAGAATATAAACATGCTGATTCCGACCATACCGACTGAAACAAGTGCTCCGATAAGTTCGGGGATCCAGTGACTCGATGCCGTCTCAATCATTGCGCAGTCACCCATGATATTGGTTGTAAGATCCGCTATGTTCTTTTTGCCGAAATATGAAAGAGGAAGTTTTCTTAACTTCTCGGCAATTGCTGTTCTTCTTACACCGCTTTCACGGTATGTTGTTAAAAATGTCGCATTGTACTGAATAAAATTCGTAACTGCTATAATTAACAAAATCAAAACGGAAGCTATCGCATAGAAAGGAATTCTGTCTTTGCTTAATCCGTCATTTAATAAATCTTTGATTAATGTATAAAGCACGCCTGCAGGCAGCATTAATGCCATGTTTGTAATGGTAACGCAGATACATGCTTTAATCATGTCTTTGGCACCCTGTCTTGAAAGTGCGTATTTATGCTGTAATTTTTCTATCATCTTATGCACCTACCTTCCATTCAACAGACCTTGAATATTCTTCGAACATGCGCTTATACAATCCATCTGCCTGCATAAGCTCATCATGTCTGCCCTCTTCCACGCATTTGCCGTCATCCATTACAAATATCCTGTCTGCATTCTTAACCGTAGACAATCTGTGAGCAATCATGATAAGAGTCTTATCCTTGGACATCTCATCAAAAGCAGCCTGAACCTTGGTCTCATTATCAGGATCCGCAAAAGCAGTAGCTTCATCCAGAATAAGAATAGGCGCATTTTTAAGTATCGCTCTTGCAATGGTGATTCTTTGCTGTTCACCACCGGAAAGGTATAGTCCTTTTTCACCTATGACCGTTTGTATGCCATTAGGCAGTTTTTCAATTATATCCATGCATTGAGCTTTTTTCAGTGCTTCGATAACTTCTTCCTCGCTCGCATCAGGCTTGCCCATGCGTACATTTTCCAGAATGGATTTTTTTATAAGGCGGCTGTCCTGAAATACAAATGATACCTGTTCCATAAGATAAGCCGAGGGCAGGTCTTTTACATTAACTCCTCCTATGCTTATCTCTCCGTCCGTAACGTCAAAGAATCTTACCAAAAGTTCTGCCATGGTAGTTTTGCCGGAACCTGAAGGTCCCACAAGCGCAACATGTTCCCCCTGCTTAATGGAGAAAGAAACATTATCAAGTGCATTTCTGGTTGCATCTTTGTAACGATAGGTAACATTCTTAACCTCTATACCGAAATTAAGAGGTCTCTCATTTGATTTACCCTCTTTAAGAGGTTCTATTTCCATTATCTTGTCAACTCGTTTAAGAGCATCAATCAGATTCATCTCTGCTTCGCCCGAATAAGCAATCTTGGTTAATGCAACTGTCACAAGAGGAGTAATAATAATGTAGTACATAACATTGAGGATGATCGCATTGTCCACTCCGTTTCTTGTGAATATAAATGATGCTATTACCAAAGCAGCAAATATTGCATTTATAAAAGTCATAAATCCCATCATGGGGAATCGTAACATCAGCGTGTATTCGGTCGTCCATTTTCCGTAT
>CACZQX010000278.1 GCA_902783445.1 uncultured Lachnospiraceae bacterium | reverse complement strand
TATCTTGAAAGAGCACCTGTTTTGATCTTAGCTTCTCTTGGTTTCCACTCTGCTTTTCTCTTGGCAAATTCTTCATCTGAAACCACGAAGTCGATTTTGTTTGCATTTATATCGATTTTAATAATATCTCCGTCTTTAACGAATGCGATAGGTCCGCCTACCGCAGCTTCCGGTGAAACGTGACCTATAGCGGCACCTCTTGTAGCACCCGAGAAACGACCGTCTGTAATAAGAGCAACGCTTGAACCAAGACCCATACCAACGATAGCTGATGTAGGATTGAGCATTTCTCTCATACCCGGGCCGCCTTTAGGACCTTCGTATCTGATAACAACAACGTCACCTGCAACGATTTTGCCACCGAAGATAGCTTCGATTGCTTCTTCTTCTGAATCGAATACTTTTGCAGGACCTTCATGAACAAGCATTTCAGGTGCAACCGCAGAACGTTTAACAACGCATGTATCCGGTGCAAGGTTACCGCGAAGTACTGCGATACCGCCTGTCTCTGAATATGGATTTTCAATCGGTCTGATTGTTTCAGGGTCACGGTTAACCGCATGCTCGATGTTTTCTTTAACAGTCTTACCTGTTGCTGTAATAATATCTGTATGAAGGAGTCCCTTCTTGTCAAGTTCTTTCATTACTGCGTAAACACCGCCGGCTCTGTTTAAGTCTTCCATAAATGTCTGACCTGCAGGAGCAAGGTGGCAAAGGTTAGGTGTTTTAGCGCTGATGTCGTTTGCAATGTCAAGGTTGATTTCAACGCCTGCTTCGTGAGCGATTGCAGGAAGGTGAAGCATTGAGTTTGTTGAGCAACCAAGAGCCATATCGATTGCAAGAGCATTTTCGAATGCTTTTTCGTTCATGATATCGCGAGGTTTGATGTCTTTTTCAACAAGTTCCATAATCTTCATACCTGCATGTTTAGCAAGTCTGATTCTTTCGGAATATGGAGCAGGAATTGTACCGTTTCCTTCAAGACCCATACCGATAGCTTCCGTTAAGCAGTTCATTGAGTTTGCTGTGTACATACCCGAGCATGAACCGCAAGATGGACAAGCATGTTCTTCAACATCTTCAAGCTCTTCGGCTGTCATCTTACCTGCCTCGTAAGTACCAACTGCCTCGAAAAGGTTTGAAAGGCAGCTTCTTGTACCATCGCTGAGTCGTCCTGCAAGCATAGGACCGCCGCTGACGAAAACAGTAGGAACGTTAACTCTGGCTGCTGCCATTAAAAGTCCCGGTACATTCTTGTCACAGTTAGGAATCATAACAAGACCGTCAAACTGGTGAGCAATTGCCATAGCTTCTGTTGAATCCGCAATAAGTTCTCTTGTAATAAGAGAATATTTCATTCCCACATGACCCATTGCGATACCGTCACAGACTGCAATTGCAGGGAATACAACAGGTGTACCGCCTGCCATGGCAACGCCCTGTTTAACTGCTGCCGTGATTTTGTCAAGGTTCATATGACCCGGAACGATTTCATTAAATGAACTTACGATACCGATAAGCGGTTTCTCAAGTTCTTCTTTTGTATAACCAAGTGCGTTAAATAACGAACGATGTGGCGCCTGCTGCACGCCTTTTTTTGCTGCATCACTTTTCATAGTAATTAACCTCGTATCTTTCTTTTGTTTATTTACTTGCCCGCCTTTTTCGATTTCGCGAGCCGATTTCTTCTTTAATAATGTCTCAAATTACATTCTAACATAGTTAGTATGTCAATTAAAAGCTTAAAATTGCATATAAATTGTATCTTTTAGGGACAATTTGGATTTACGATCCGATTACAATCTTTCCACAATCAAATCACCCATTTGACTGCATCCGACCTGTTTGCATCCATCTGACATTATGTCAACCGTGCGATAACCGTCTTTAAGAACGCATCTAACGGCATCTTCAATATTGCCCGCCGCATCGTCCAAATCAAAGGAATATTTAAGCATCATAGCCGCCGAAAGGATGGTTGCCACAGGGTTTGCAATGTCTTTGCCTGCAATGTCAGGAGCAGCGCCGTGGCTCGGCTCGTAAAGACCGAATTTATCCTCGCGTAAAGAAGCGCTGGAAAGCATTCCGATGGAACCTGTAATCATGCTGGCTTCGTCGGATAAAATGTCACCGAACATGTTCTCCGTAATAACCACATCAAACTGTGCAGGATCCTTAACAAGCTGCATTGCGCAGTTATCAACAAGCATATGCTCCAATGTAACTTCCGGATAGTCTTTTGCCACTTCCGTAACCACCTTAGACCAAAGTCTGGATGTATCGAGCACGTTTTGTTTATCGACGCTGATAACCTTTTTACCGCGTTTCATGGCGATTTCGAAACCTTTTATTGCAATACGTCTGATTTCGTTTTCGTCGTATTTTAATGTGTCGATGGCGGTTGTAACGCCATTTACCTCTTCAGTTTTTCTTTCTCCGAAATAAAGACCGCCCGTAAGCTCTCTTACAATGATCATGTCGAAACCCTTGTCCGCAACTTCGGCTTTTAACGGGCATGCTTCCTTAAGCTCATCAAATAAATATGCGGGACGAAGATTGGCAAAAAGCCCCAGACCTTTCCTGATTGCCAACAGACCTGCTTCGGGACGAAGATGTGGCACAAGCTCGTACCATTTGTCTTTGCCGACAATGCCTCCGACCGCGCCTAAAAGAATCGCATCTTTTGTCTTAGCCTTTTCCAAAGTTTCTTTAGTTAAGGGCTCACCGAACTTGTCGATAGAACAGCCGCCCATGTAG
>CACZQX010000277.1 GCA_902783445.1 uncultured Lachnospiraceae bacterium | reverse complement strand
GGTTACCGGCATGAAAGATATATTACCTGCGGAAATGGAAATTCGCGACTACGTAATGGGCGTAATTAAGGACACTTACCGCGCCTTTGGTTTTACACCGATAGAAACACCGGCGGTGGAATCCATCGCAAACCTTTCCAACAAGCAGGGTGGCGAAAACGAAAAACTCATATTTAAGATATTAAAGCGCGGCGAGAAATTAAAACTTGCCGAGGCAAAAGAAGAGATAGACCTTGTGGACGGCGGTTTAAGATACGACTTAACCGTACCTTTGGTTCGTTATTATTCAAACAATGCAAATGATTTGCCAAATCCGTTTAAAGCCCTTCAAATCGGCAGTGTATGGCGTGCGGATCGTCCGCAAAAGGGAAGATATCGCCAGTTTACGCAATGCGATATCGACATCCTTGGGGAAGCAAGCAATTTGGCCGAAAAAGAGCTTATATTGGCCACAACCACAACACTTGATAAACTTGGTTTTAAAAACTTTCAGATAAAAATAAACGACCGTGCCTTACTTAAAGCCATGGCTGCTTATTCGGGATTTGAAGAGGCTCAGTATGACGAAGTCTTCATAATCCTTGATAAAATGGACAAAATCGGTCTTGAAGGCGTGGAAAAAGATCTTCTTGAAAACGGCTATGCAGCCGAAAGTGTAGGCAAATACTTGGAGCTTTACAAAGGCCTTGCAAACGCTAAAGACAATGCATCGGCTCTTTCATTCTTAAAAGAAAAGCTCGCGGGCTTTGCAGACGAAGAAAAAATCGCGGGTCTTGAAGAGATAATAGAAGCTGTTGATGAAACAAAAACAGCAAAATTCGATCTTGTTTTCGATGCGACTTTGGTTCGCGGCATGAGCTATTACACAGGTACCATTTACGAAATCTATATGCCTGAATTCGGCGCAGCCTGTGGTGGTGGCGGCCGTTACGACAATATGGTAGGCAACTTTACGGGCAACAATGTGCCGGCATGCGGTTTTTCAATCGGATTTGAAAGAATCATCATGCTTCTTATGGATAACGGCTTTAAAGTGCCGGGAAAAGGCGAGAAAATCGCTTATCTCATGGAAAAGAAAATGCCAAAGAACAAAGTAAATGCCATCATGAAAATGGCCCAGGAAGAAAGGGAAAATGGCAAACAGATTCTTGTGGCGCAGGCAAACAAAAACAAGAAATTCCAAAAAGAACAGCTTATGGCACAGGGATATACGGAATTTGTTGATTTTTACGCAGATTCGGACATCTAAAATAAAACTTTGAGATGGTTAACATAATACAGCCGGCAATCCGGTAAGAAGATAGAATTGTGAGGAAATTATAATGGCAGAATCAATGTCGGGCCTTAAAAGGTCATGCAGATGTGCTGAGGTTACATCAAACAATATAGGAGAAAAGTTAACCCTTATGGGTTGGGTGCAAAAGCGCAGAAACTTAGGCTCATTAATTTTTATCGATTTAAGAGACCGCTCGGGTCTTATGCAGCTTGTATTTGACGAGAATGTAAATGATAAAGCCCTTTTCGAAAAGGCCGAGACTTTGCGTTCCGAGTTTGTAATCGCTGCTGTGGGAAAGATAAGAAAACGTGAAGGCGCCGTAAATCCGGACCTTGCAACGGGCGAGCTTGAAATGATGGTGGAGGAGCTTCGTATATTATCCGAAAGCGAGACACCTCCTTTCCCTATTGATGAGGACTGCAACACAAAAGACGAACTTCGCCTTAAATACAGATATTTGGACCTTCGTCGTCCAAACCTTCAAAGAAATCTTATGATGAGAAGCAAAGTTTGCACACTTGTGCGTGCTTTCCTTGCAGATGAAGGTTTTCTTGAGATTGAGACACCGATTTTGAATAAATCAACACCTGAAGGTGCTCGTGACTATCTTGTACCGAGTCGTGTTCATCCGGGCAATTTTTATGCCCTTCCGCAATCACCTCAGCTTTTCAAACAGCTTCTTATGTGCAGCGGATATGACAGATATTTCCAAATCGCAAAATGTTTCCGTGATGAGGACCTTCGTGCGGACAGACAGCCGGAATTTACTCAGATAGACATGGAACTTTCTTTTGTGGATGTTGATGATGTAATAGATGTAAACGAAAGATTACTTGCCAAACTTTTTAAAGAAGTACTTGGTGTGGAAGTAAGCCTTCCGATCCAACGTATGACTTGGGCTGAAGCAATGGACCGTTTCGGTTCCGACAAGCCGGATCTTCGTTTTGGCATGGAACTTAAAAACATTACCGATATAGTTAAAGGCTGCGGATTTGGCGTATTTACGGGAGCAATCGAGGCCGGCGGCAGCGTTCGCGGCATCAATGCCAAGGGTCAGGGCGCAATGCCAAGAAAGAAAATCGATGCATTGGTTGAATTTGCAAAAGGATACGGTGCAAAAGGCTTGGCTTATCTTGCGATAAACGAAGACGGAACATACAAATCTTCATTTGCAAAATTCATGACTGATGAAGAACTTAAAAACATTGTGACTGCTTTGGAGGGAGAGCCGGGAGATTTACTTTTCTTTGCGGCAGATAAAAATAAGGTGGTTTGGGACGTACTCGGCGCCCTTCGTTTGGAACTTGCAAAACAGATGGATTTACTTAAAAAAGATGAATACAAATTCCTCTGGGTAACGGAGTTCCCGCTTCTTGAGTGGTCTGAAGAGCAGAACAGATACGTGGCAATGCACCATCCGTTTACAATGCCTATGGAAGAAGATCTTCCGCTTATCGACACAGATCCGGGCAAAGTGCGCGCAAAAGCTTATGATATCGTACTTAACGGAACGGAGCTTGGTGGCGGCAGTATCCGTATTCACCAAAATCATATTCAGGAAAAAATGTTTGAAGCATTGGGATTTTCAATGGAATCGGCTTACAATCAGTTTGGATTCTTGCTTAATGCCTTCAAATACGGTGTTCCGCCACACGCAGGACTTGCTTACGGACTTGACAGACTTATTATGCTTATGGCAAAAGAAGACTCAATCCGCGAAGTTATCGCTTTCCCTAAGGTTAAGGATGCAAGCTGCTTAATGACCGATGCGCCTAATATAGTAGACGAAGCACAGCTTAAAGAATTGGGAATTAAAATCGATGAGGAAGCTTTAAAAGCCGACTCCGACAAATAAGATTAAGAGAATTTTATGAGCAAAGACTATACACTTTTAAAAACGGAAGCTAATGCAAAAAGAGGCGAGTTTAGGACGGTGCACGGCACCATTCAAACTCCGGTATTTATGAATGTCGGAACCGCGGCCGCAATAAAGGGTGCGGTTTCTTCCATGGATTTAAAAGAAATCGGCACACAGGTGGAACTGTCAAACACATATCATCTGCATGTGCGTCCGGGGGATAAAATAGTTAAAGAAATGGGCGGTTTGCATAAGTTTATGAATTGGGACCGTCCGATTTTGACGGATTCAGGCGGCTTCCAGGTCTTTTCTTTGGCATCTCTTCGTAAAATCAAAGAAGAGGGTGTGTATTTTAATTCTCACATTGACGGACGAAAGATTTTCATGGGACCGGAAGAAAGCATGCAAATCCAGTCAAATCTTGCATCAACCATTGCCATGGCTTTCGATGAATGTCCATCCAGCACGGCGGATAGGACCTATGTGCAAAACAGCGTGGAACGTACCACAAGATGGCTTGTAAGATGCAAAAAGGAAATGGACAGATTAAACGGCCTTGAAGATACAATAAACAAAAACCAAATGCTTTTTGGCATCAATCAGGGTGCGGTTTACGAAGATATAAGAAAAGAACATGCAAAAATAATAAGCGACATGGACCTTGACGGCTACGCTATCGGCGGTCTTGCCGTGGGTGAAAGCCACGCGGAAATGTATCGAATAATCGAAGAGACAGTGCCGTATCTTCCAAAGGATAAGCCGACTTATCTTATGGGTGTGGGAACGCCGGAAAACATACTTGAAGCCGTAGAGCGCGGCGTGGACTTTTTCGATTGCGTATATCCGACACGTAACGGCCGTCATGCGCATCTTTATACAAATAAGGGTAAGATAAACCTTAAAAACAAGCGCTTCGAAACGGATTCGGAGCCGATAGAACCGGGATGTAATTGTCCAGCATGCAAGAACTATTCCAGAGGATATATAAGACATCTCTTAAAAGCAAACGAAATGCTTGGCATGAGGCTTTGCGTGCTTCACAATCTTTATTTCTACAACACAATGATGACGGAAATAAGAGATGCGATAGATGCGGGCAATTTCGCTAATTACAAAAAGCAAAAAATCGACGGCATGAAGGAAGAAGGGTAAATGGAAGCAATAACAAAAATGTTCGGAGTGCCTTTTCCCGCGGTAATCCTTATATTATATTTGATAGTTATTAATATTGTGGGTTTTGTATCCATGGCGGTGGACAAGTACAAGGCGAAACACAAGAAATGGCGTACGCCGGAAAGCCGACTTATGATAATCGCCATAATCGGCGGCAGCATCGGCTGTCTCCTTGGCATGGACTTATTCCGCCACAAAACCAAACACAAGAAATTTCGCCTGGGAATACCAATCATCCTAATGGCGCAAATAGTCGTAGCACTTCTTGTTCTTAAAATCAGATTCTTTTAATTAATATAAATTTGGAGATTAATTTAAAATATTATAGACAGATTAACTTAAAATTACGATAGCAAGGCTTTCGTACATGAGTTGCACGATGCTCGCCGCCAAACAGAGCACATGTTTGAGCAAGCTATAGCTTGCGAGTTGTGCGGTTGGCGGCAAATAAGCGAGTGCGACGAATAGAAAACGAAGCGTGTAATTTAAGTTAAGCTGACTATAATATTTTTTTTAAAATTACTTTTATTTTCAAATGAATTATGATAAGATAAAAGAAGTGTCGCTGCGACAAGCACAATTTTCCGCAGCACAAAAACAAAAGCCGAAAAAATGCGAATTCTTCGTTTAATATGTACATGACACAAAGACTTTTGCATTTCAAATAATACAATTTTACAGGAGGATAAGAGATGTTTGAACTTAATGATATTTTAGATGTGGATCCGGAGATAGCCGATGCCATTGTCAGAGAGACAACAAGACAGAAAATTAATATCGAACTTATTGCATCGGAAAACTTTGTAAGTAAAGCTGTAATGGCCGCAATGGGCTCACAGCTTACAAATAAATATGCCGAAGGATATCCGGGAAAGAGATATTACGGTGGCTGCGAATATGTAGATATTGCCGAAACACTTGCAATCGAGCGTGCAAAAAAACTTTTTAAATGCGAATATGCAAACGTACAGCCACACTCGGGTGTGCAGGCAAACACAGCAGCATTTTACGCAATGCTCGAGCCGGGTGATACGGTTCTTGGTATGTCACTTTCCGCCGGCGGACACTTAAGCCACGGCGCAAAATTTTCCGTATCCGGTAAATACTTCAATTCATTTACATATGGTGTAGATGAAAACGGATATATCGATTACGACGAAGTGCTCAAAATTGCAAAAGAGTGCAAACCAAAACTTATTGTTTGCGGTGCCAGCGCTTATTCAAGAATAATAGATTTCAAAAAATTCAGAGAAATTGCAGATGAAGTTGGTGCATATCTTATGGCGGATATTGCGCACATTGCGGGACTTGTGGCTGCAGGCGAGCATCCAAGTCCTATTCCTTACGCACATGTAACAACAACCACTACACACAAGACTCTTCGCGGACCTCGTGGCGGTATGATTCTTTCAAGTAAGGAAATGGCTGATAAATTCAACTTTAACAAGGCAGTGTTCCCGGGCCTTCAGGGTGGTCCTTTAATGCACGTAATCGCTGCTAAAGCGGTATGTTTTAAAGAAGCTTTGGACGACAGCTTCAAAGTTTATGCAAAGAACGTTAAGGCAAATGCAAATGCACTTGCAACAGGTCTTATTAACCGCGGCTTCGACATCGTATCCGGCGGTACCGACAACCATGTAATGCTCGTTGACCTTCGCAGCATGAATACAACGGGTAAAGAAGTAGAAGAACTTTTGGACAGTGCAAGAATAACATGTAACAAAAACTCAATCCCTAACGATACTGCATCATCAATGGTTACAAGCGGTATAAGACTCGGTTCCGCAGCTGTTACATCACGCAGATTTACCACGGATGATATGGATAAGATCGCAGAAATCATCGCAGGTCTCGTTAAGAAAGAAATGAGTGTTGAGGAAGCAAAAGACCATGTAGATGTGCTTACAAGCAAGCATCCTCTTAACAGATAAATTATTTATTGCATTATGAAGCGATTTATAATAAAATGTAATTTGTCAGTGTTTCGTAAATAACAGTCATCCAAGTCACGGATTTATGGACGCAAGGCCTATAAATCTTATATATGACGAATATTGACATTGAGATATTATGATAAAAAAACGGAGGAAGAGAAATGGAAATGGCAAACTTTTTAGCTGATGCTTCTGCAAAATCAGGTGGAAACACATGGCTTTGGATTATCATTTATGTTGCAATCTTTGCTGCATTAATCTATTTCGCTATGATCAGACCACAGAAGAAACAGCGTGAACAGGCTCAAACGCTTATGAACACAATGGAAGTCGGCGATACAGTTTTAACAAGTTCAGGATTTTACGGTGTTCTTATCGACATCAAAGATGATACAGTAGTAGTTGAATTCGGAAACAACAAAAACTGCCGTATAGCAATGCAGCGTAGTGCAATCGTTCAGGTTGAAAAAGCAAGCGAAGCTTATGTAGAAAGCGATAAATAAAATTTACTGCTCTTTGGGCAATGCCTGAAGAGCAGTTTTTTTATTTTTCAAAAAGCTGATATGTAAAAAAACAAAATTTGTTGAAAAAAATCGTAAATAAAATATAGCATTTTTGCCGATTTGGGGTAAAATTAACATAGAGGATTATGATTTAACATTTGTTTTTTTATTGCATAACTGATGCGGGGAAGCTATGCAAAAATGGGGGAAAAACTATGGGAAATGCTTTAACACTTGATTATACCTATGGCGCGGACATAGCCACAATGGCCATAGCCATTTGTTGCTTTATTTTGGTTTTTTCATCTTACACAATTAAAAAGAACAACTATGCTTTTGTAATATTCGGCCTGGGACTTATTATGATTTCAGCAGCGGTAAATGTAGCATTGCATTATCTTGTGGATATGAATCTGTCGGGAAGTTACGTACAGGCTCATATATGGCACATGTTAAGACAAACAACGCTTTTATCTGCCTATGCTATTTTTATTTTCTATGTACGAAGTTTGCTTAGTATAAGCGGCAAAAAAGGCAATATAATAGCCATAATGGCCATTTCCGTGGGAACCCTTGGAAATCTTTTTTCGGTGCTTAAGAATCTTCAACATTTGCTTTCGGAAAATGCCATGAATATCGCTGAGGTGGCTTATATTAAATCCGCCATGTTCAATGTGACTTATGTATTTTATTCGGTTATGCTTCTTCTGCTTATCATCGTGGAAGGAAGAAAATTCATTCCTAAAATCAGATATTCTTTTTTGGGTGTTATGATTTTGGCTTTCAGTCTTGTGGCTTTGCAGAATTTCTTTGGCATGACGATGTATACGTCATTATCCTTTGTGATACCGCCGATTGCTGTTATGTTTTTCTTCCACAACAATGCATATGATTCGGAAACGGGTTTGCTTGATTTTACGGCTCTTGACAGTTTCTTACGAACCATGGACCGAAAAGATGTCGCCATTATTTCACTGAAACTCTACGATACGGCGGATGAAAAAGTAGATTATGTTAAAGACATTTTTGTAAAATACAACGTTAAACTTTTCAGAAATTCTTATACCTTTAAGGTAAATCCGGGCGAATATGTCATGGTTTACAAACAAAAAGATAATCTACATGCCGAAAAACATCTTCAGGAAATGATAGATGCTTTTATGCAAATGAAAAAAATCAATCCGATTGACAGCAAAATCATCAAGATGACAAATGTTCTCGTTAAAAATATGGGTATGCTGACAAGCGCGTCTTACTTAAGTTTTAAGGAATATGTGGAAGACAACATGCCTATGAATACGGATAAGCAATGCGATGAGTCGGACGTACGAGCATATGAAAAATACTCGTTTATAGTCGATCAGCTTAAGGATATCGCAAGAAAAGCCAACATGTCCGATGACAGAGTTTTAGTCTTTTGTCAGCCTGTGCTTGACACAAAAACGGGAAAGTTTGAGACGGCGGAAGCACTTATGCGTCTTGAAATCCCGAAATACGGAATAATCTTCCCTGATCAATTTATTTCTATTATGGAGCGTTTTGATTTAATCCATGATTTTACAAAGATTATATTAAACAAAACTTGCAAGGCCATCATTGATTTTGAAAAAGAAGGAATGGAAATTAAACGTATTTCCGTAAATGTAGCCCTTAAAGAGCTTAAAGACGAGAGATTTTGCGATGACATAATAGGCATTATCAAAATGAACGGCTTGAATCCGAACAAAATAGCTTTGGAAATTACAGAAAGCCAGAATCTTAAGGATTACGAGCACATAAAAGCCGTTATGGACAGATTGAAAGAAATCGGCATTGTTATATATCTTGACGATTTCGGAACGGGTTATTCAAATTTCGAAAGAATAATCGGTCTGCCGTTTGATATTGTGAAATTCGACCGTTCCCTTACAATTCTTTCGGGAAGGGACGAAAAGAGCTTTTTCATGGTAAAAAGCTTCTCGGACATCTTTAAAAACGCCAACCATTCAATACTTTTCGAGGGCGTTGAAGATGAAAAAGACGAGGAACGCTGCATCCGCATGAATGCGGGATATTTGCAAGGGTTTAAGTATTCGAGACCGATACCGGTTGAGAAGCTGTGCGATTTTTTGGACAGGAAATCTGCTTAAATGATTAGAAAAGAAGTGTAATATTGAAAAGAAAGGGACTGCCATTCTGCTTGGCATTATGTTAACCAAATGAACAGCAACTATGAATTAATTCAGCAAAAAGATGTTAAAGATTTAAATTCGAAAGGACTATTATATAAACACAAAAAATCAGGCGCAAGAGTTTTGGTTCTTGCAAATGATGATGAAAACAAAGTATTTTCGGTGTCTTTTAAAACACCGCCGAGTGATGACACGGGTGTTCCGCATATTATCGAGCACTCGGTGCTTTGCGGCTCGGAAAAATTCCCGATTAAAGACCCTTTTGTGGAACTTATAAAGGGTTCTTTAAATACTTTTTTAAATGCAATGACATTTAACGACAAAACCATGTATCCTATAGCAAGCTGCAACGACAAGGATTTTAAGAATCTTATGCATGTTTATATGGACGCGGTTTTCTATCCGAATATTTACAAAGAGGAAAAAATCTTCAGACAGGAAGGCTGGTCCTACGAACTTGAAAGCTTGGAGGATGAGCTTAAGATAAACGGTGTTGTTTACAATGAAATGAAGGGCGTTTTTTCATCTCCGGAGGATGTTTTGGAGCGTGAGATTTTGTATGCCCTTTTCCCGGATAATTGCTACGGCTGCGAGTCCGGCGGCTCTCCGGATGCCATTCCGGATTTAACATACGAAAATTTTTTGGATTTCCACAGGCGTTTTTATCATCCGGTAAACAGTTATATTTTCCTTTACGGAAATATGGACTACGAAGAGCGCCTTGATTGGCTGGATAGCGAGTATCTTTCAAAATTTGACAAGATTGAATTGGATTCTCACATAGATTATCAAAAATCCTTTGATAAAATGCAGGAAAGAAAGGCTTTTTATCCTGTTTCCGAGCCGGAAGAAGAGCAGGATAACACTTATATTTCCTACAATCTGGTAATCGGTGATAATTTAAACAAGGAAAATTATGTGGCTTTTGAAGTGCTGGATTACGCTCTCTTTACAATGCCGGGGGCTCCGATTAAGCAAAAACTTTTGGATGCGGGTATTTGCAAAGACGTGATTACAGGCTATAACAGCGAGCTTTTGCAGCCTTATTACACAATAACTTTGAAATATTGCGACGAAGCAAACAAGGATAAATTCCTTGAAATTATAAACGACGAATTTGAGCGTATTATCAAGGAAGGTGTTGATAAGGACGCATTCCTTGCGGGCATCAACCAATACGAATTCAAATTCAGAGAGGCCGATTTCGGTACATATCCAAAGGGCCTAGTATATGCCATGAATTCCATGGAAAGCTGGCTTTATGATGACAATGAGCCATTTATTCATTTGGAATTGACCGATACTTTTAAGTTTTTAAAAGAAGAGCTTAATAAGGGATTTTTTGAAAAACTCATTAAAAAATACCTTTGCGACAATCCTCATGCAGCCCTTGTGACATTGTGTCCGAAGGCCGGACTTGCCACAAAAAAGGAAGAGGAAGTAAAAGAAAAACTGGCCAAGTTAAAGGCATCTTTAAGTAAAGAAAAACTGGAAAAACTTGTGCGTGAAACAAAAGAAGCGGTTGAATTTAAAGAAAGACCGGATTCGGAAGAGGCCTTAAAGTCTATTCCGCTTTTAACACGCGAGGATATATGCGAAGATCCCCTGCCTTTTAAATATAGTTTACATAAATTAGAAGGAGTGGATACTTTGTGGTCGGACCAATTTACCGGCGGAATCTCATATTTGGAATTTAACTATGACATCAACGGCATAGATAAAGAGCTT
>CACZQX010000276.1 GCA_902783445.1 uncultured Lachnospiraceae bacterium | reverse complement strand
GATTTTCTTGGATCATATGATGCAAGAAAAGGATGGTATAGAGGTGCTAGGGGAAATGCGAGGATTAAAGGATACTCCAAATGATGCAACACCAATCATATGCCTTACAGCAAATGCAATATCAGGCATGAGTGAAATGTATATCAATGCAGGATTTGATGACTATATGACTAAGCCGATAGATCCAGACAAACTGGAAGGAATGCTTTTAAAGTATTTGCCGAAGGAAAAAGTTGTATTGGCATCGGATGAGGACTTGAGGAATGATAATGACTGTGACATGATTCCAGAATATATCAGGAATATAGATGCAATTGATGTGGAAACAGGAATTAAATACTGTGGAAGCAGCGAGGCATATTTAATAACATTAAAAAAAGTTCTTGAAACAGCAGGGAAAAATGCCGATGATATTGAGGCATTTTGGACTTCGAAGGATATTAAGAATATTACGATAAAAGTACATGCACTTAAGAGTACGTCGCGGATTATAGGTGCAATGGGACTTGGAGAATTTGCTGAAAAACTTGAAAAGGCAGGGGATGAAGGCAATATAAAAATGCTCGAAGAAGAGTTGCCTGAGTTAATTTCTGAATACAGAAAACTAGCGAAGGACTTAGAGCCTTTAAAGGAACAGGAGAAGTCCAAAGGGGACGATGAACGTCCTGTCATTTCTGAAAAGCAATTAAAGGAAAGCTACAGGAAGCTATTGGATGCATGCAATAATTATGACTTTGACAGCGTGGCTAGCGTGGCCAAAACGTTAGAAGAATATTGGATACCTGAGGGAGATGTAAATCGGGTTGAGGCTATTCTGAAAGCTGTGGACGATTTTGATTATGAAAAGATACCTGGGATAATAAATCAAGATGTATAAAAGATAGGGGGGCTTATGGACGAGAGAGTTGTTGTTGTCGATGATGACACTACGATATTGAAACAGGCTAATATGATACTTACTGAAGCGGGCTTTAAGGTTACATGCCTTAAGAGCGGAAGACTTTTGATGGATTATGTTACAGTGAATCCGATAGATATTATTTTGCTAGATATCCGAATGCCGGAGATGGACGGGTTTGAGACAATCAGTGCATTAAGAGAGTGGGAAAGTGCTAATTCTCGAGAATCAGTTCCTGTCATTTTCCTTACAGCAAATGAAGACTCAGATTCTGAGGCAAAGGGACTTTTATTAGGAGCAATGGATTTTATTCGTAAACCATTTTCTGCGGAAGCCTTAAAGATTAGAATAAGAAACCTTTTAGATCTTACCATGTTACAGAAAGATCTTCATAAGGAGGTAACTAAAAAGACAGCTGAACTTGAAAGTCTTTCACTTCATGTGGTGCATACTCTTGCAAAGACGATTGATGCAAAAGATGCATATACGAACGGCCATTCTGAAAGAGTGGCGGCATATTCAAGAGAAATCGCTAGAAGATATGGATATGATGAAGAAAGACTGGAAGAACTTTATATGATGGGACTTTTGCATGATGTTGGAAAGATTGGTGTACCGGATACAATCATCAACAAGCCGGGAAGGCTTACCGATGAGGAATACATGGAGATAAAAAAACATCCAGCAAAAGGAGCTGAAATATTAGCAACCATAACTGAAATGCCGAAATTGGTTACTGGTGCGAGATGGCATCATGAAAGGTATGATGGAAGAGGTTATCCTGATGGTTTAAAGGGAGAAGAAATTCCTGAAGAAGCAAGGATTATAGCTGTTGCGGATGCTTATGATGCAATGACCAGTCACAGAAGTTATCGTGACATTATTCCACAGGAGCACGTAAAGAGTGAGATAGAAAACGGAATGGGTACACAGTTTGACGAGAAATTTGCTCGCATCATGCTTGAGATGATTGCAGAGGATACTGAGTATACAATGCATGAGTAAAATATTTAATATGGACTAGAGAATCCAGATAATAGTGAGGAAAAAATAATGATAAAAGTTTTATTTGTCTGCCACGGCAATATATGCCGCTCAACAATGGCACAATTCGTTATGCAGGATATGGTTAATAAATTGAATATGACTGATCAGTTTGAAATAGATTCAATGGCTACGAGTACTGAAGAAATAGGTAACAGACCACATCATGGAACTATTAGAAAGCTTAATGAAGTTGGAGTTCCAATATTTGAACATAGAGCTCAGCAAATGAATAAAAGGGATTATGATGAGTGGGATTATATCATTGGAATGGATCAGTGGAATATAAAGAATATTAATAGAATTATTGGGGAGGATAAGGACAATAAGGTTTCAATGTT
>CACZQX010000275.1 GCA_902783445.1 uncultured Lachnospiraceae bacterium | reverse complement strand
ATACGTAAATTTTGATATAAGCTTTATTGATTATTCACTTAAGTGATGGCTTTAAGTTTATGATTCTATCCGATATTTTTAATCTTGAATATATTTCCGCATATTCTTTATTGGATAAATCTTCAACATAATTTTGAAAGAACTCTTTATCAAATCCGTTTTTTGTAAGAGTATCAGCCGCCTTGTTATATGCAATGGCGGCTTCTTTTTCGGTTTGATATACGCCGATTACATAGTTGCTTTTAACGTGGATTGTAGCTTTGTATTGTTTCCTTAGTTTCTTTTCTATTTCTGTGACTCCGTAAAAATGATTAATGATTTTTAAATTTTCACGTCTAAAATCAAGAGAGTCGGAATTTACAAACACAAAGTCCCTTCCTTCAACAGAGAAGCTTCTGATTCCGAATCTTTCTTTTATCGAAGTCTGCATACCGTATTCGGCCACAAAATAGTGATTGCCTCTGCACATAATTTTATGCTGTGAAAAATAAAACAAATCATCCATATCAAATTTCAATTCTTCAAAAGGAGAATAGAAGTAGCTGAAATCTCTTCTTCGAATGTAAATGGGATTTGAAAAATAAAGATGGTTGTCCCTTAGATTAATTAAAGAAACGTATTTGTCATATTTTAAGGGGGAAGATTCCTGATAATTAAGACATGAATAAGATGTATCTTCCATGATTTTCTTTGCAAGAGAATAAGCGGCCGAGGCTTGAATTTCGGACGTATAACTTCCAAGACTTATATGCTTTTTGTCTATCGTAATAGAAGCTCGGTAATTTAGCTCGCCGTTCTTCTTTTTGTCAATATAAACTCCCGGTAACATATAGTTTCTCCTACATAATAAAGTTATCATAATTTGAGTTTATCCTCAATCATTATGTTGTTTTTCACTTTAACCTATTGAACTATAAAGGATTTTAAGTTATCTTAAAAAGAGTAATTTGATAATAAAGGAGATTTCGTATGTTTTATACAAGTACAAGAGACAATTCAATCAAATTGACGGCCTCTCAGGCTATTTTAAAAGGCTTGTCTGATGACGGCGGATTGTTTGTTCCAAGTGAATTCCCCAAACTTTCAAAATCATTAAAAGAGATAAGTGAGCTTGACTACAAAGAAACCGCTTATATTGTGATGAAAGACTTTTTAAATGATTTTACCGAGGATGAGCTTAAATCTTGCATTGAAAAAGCATATGATTCGAAATTCGATACAGAGGAGATCGCGCCCTTAACAGAAGCGGAAGGTGTTTATTATCTTGAGCTTTTCCATGGAAAGACCATAGCTTTTAAAGATATGGCTTTATCGATTCTTCCTCATCTTATGACTACCGCAGCAAAGAAAAACAATTCAGATAAAGAAATCGTCATTCTTACGGCTACAAGCGGTGATACCGGAAAGGCTGCCATGGCAGGATTTGCGGATGTTCCCGGCACGAGAATCATCGTCTTTTATCCAAAGGGCGGTGTATCTAAAGTTCAGGAACTTCAGATGCTTACTCGGCGCGGTAAAAACGTTAAGGTTGTGGGTGTTAAAGGTAACTTTGACGATTGTCAGTCAAAGGTTAAAGAGCTTTTCTCGGATGTTTCTTTAAAAGAAGAAATGGCAAAGAAAGGTTTTGCTTTTTCAAGTGCCAATTCCATTAACATCGGACGTTTGGTTCCTCAGATTGTTTACTATGTATACGCTTATGCAAAGTTATTAAAAGAAGAGCGCATTAAAGACGGAGATAAGATTAACGTATGTGTTCCCACAGGTAACTTTGGTAACATCCTTGCAGCATTTTATGCAAAGCAGATGGGTCTTCCCATTAATAAGTTAATCTGCGCATCTAATGACAATAAAGTACTCTTTGATTTCTTTAAAAGCGGTACTTATGATAAAAATCGTGAATTTATCCTTACAGATTCACCTTCTATGGACATTCTTATTTCTTCGAACCTCGAAAGACTTATTTATCTTTGCGAAGGTTTGGATGATAAGAAGAACAAGGCTTTAATGGATAGCCTTAAGACAACAGGAAAATACTCATTAAACTCTGAATTTTCAAAGATTAAAGATGAGTTTGTCGGAGAATATGCATCATGGGATGATTGCAAAAAGAAAATCCATGACTTATACGAAGATACAGGATATGTTATTGACACACACACCGCAGTTGCGGCAGCTTCTTACGATAAATATGTAAAAGAAACAAATGATAAGACAGTAACGGTTATTGCTTCAACAGCGAGTCCCTTTAAGTTCTCTCGTTCAGTAATGAAAGCTATCGATTCTAAATACGAAAACGAAGAAGACTTTAAGCTTATTGATATCCTTTCAAAGGCTGCAAACGTTGAGATACCGGAAGCAGTTAAAGAGATTCAGACTCTTCCCGTTATTCATGATACTGTTGTAGAAGTTAAAGACATGATAACAGCAGTTAAAGAAAGCATGAATTTATAATTCTTACTACATAGGGGTTACTTCGTGAAAGTAAAAAAACATATTCTTATTGTTGATGATGTTACGACTAATTTAAAATGTGTGGGTGAAATTCTTCGAAATGATTATGCCTTGTCAATGGCAAAATCCGGTGAACAGGCCCTTCAAATGATTGGCAAGGTCAAGCCCGACCTTGTCCTTTTGGACGTTAAAATGCCGGGAATGGATGGCTATGAAACATTTAAAGCCATGAAAGAAAATCCTGATACCGCGGATGTACCTGTCATTTTTTTGACAGCAGATACAGAGAACGGAAGTTAAGTTAAAGGCCTTAAATTAGGCGCAAGTGATTTTATAAGAAAGCCTTACGAGCCTGAAATTATGCTTGGAAGAATCGAGAAGGCTCTTTTGCAGGAAGAAAAGAATAAGGCAATTCGTGATGAGGCATACAAAGATGTGCTTACAGGTCTTTGGAACAGAAAGCACCTTCAGGATGAAATTGATTCTTTAAAGGATTCTGATTCAACAGGTTCTTTTCTTATTTTTGACCTTGATAATTTTAAAGGAATCAATGATAACTACGGTCATGTAGTGGGCGATGCCGCATTGGTTGCCTTTGCAAAGACTTTAAAAAACTTTGTTCACAAAGATGATATTGTTGCAAGAATCGGCGGAGACGAATTTGCCGTTTTCCTTAGAAACAGCTATGGAAAAGAGCTTCTTTCCGACAGAATTGAAAATCTTATTTTAGAAGTTGAGCATGAAATAAAAGTTGTTAAAGAAGACGATTCCTACAGTTCTGTATCAATCGGCATTTCGGCTTTCCCTTTTGACGGTAAAAGCTTTATAGAGTTATATAATAATGCTGATAAGGCTCTTTACTACGTAAAGCAAAACGGTAAGTCAGGTTATCATTTTTATAATCCTTCCGAAAAGTATTCTTTTACGGAGGAAGAAAACAAAGACGTTATTGATTTATTTCAATTAAAGAAATATATCGAAGAAGAAGATTTATCCGACGGGCCTTTTAAGGTTGAATATAACAGCTTTAAAAGCATATACAGATTTTTAAAAAGATATGTCATGAGGACCAATTCAAAGATCCAGATTCTTTTGTTTTCATTAAAGGATCTTTCAATTATTGCATCCGACAATACTGCAGGGCTTAATAAATCCATGATTATTTTGGATGAATGTATTAAAGACTCCCTTCGTAAAAACGACGTATCAACAAGATATACAAATACTCAATTTTTGGTTATCTTAATGGATGTTGATGAAGATAAGCGTAAGAATGTTGTTGACAGAATTATGGATAACTGGAACGAAAACAACAACAATCCCAATGTGTTGTTAAAGTACGACATTGAAGAACTTAAGGCGGAGGGTTAATTCCTAATGGATATAATTACATTGTTTCTTTTCGGAAGCGGAATATATTTGATTTTTATAAACATTAAAATGAAGAAAACCGGTGAAATTCCAAAGGCGCTTGTAAGCTCAAAGATAAAGCTTGAAAGAGCAAAAGATATTCCCGGATTCATAAATTACATGTTTGTAAGAGGCATTATTTTTGGATGCATTATTTCTGCATTCAGTGCCATCACTATTATTAAAGATTATATGGCAATAGATTCTACTGTATTGTTTGTAATGCAGATAATAGAGTTTGTTGCTATAATATATTACATGGTTGTGGCATCCAAGGCTGCGACTAAGTATTTATTTTAAAGTTTATCGGAGGTTAGGTTAGAATGACAAATCAGGAATTATACGCACATGTCGATCACACCCAATTGAAGGCATTTGCCACCTGGCAGGATATTGTTACACTTTGTGATGAAGCAGTTAAATATAAGACTGCATCTGTTTGTGTACCCCCTTGCTACATTAAGAGAATTCATGACAAATACGGTGATGCTGTAAATATTTGTACCGT
>CACZQX010000274.1 GCA_902783445.1 uncultured Lachnospiraceae bacterium | reverse complement strand
GTCTTTGGAAGCTCAGGTGCAAAGCCGTTTTCAGATGTACAAGGCATATAAATAACATCGGACCAAACTCCGTCATCTCCCGCTGTTCCGGTGCGTCCGGCCATTACGTTGGTATCAACATATACAGGATAAACAGGGTCGCAAACAGCGATTTTATTATCAACCGCAAAGATTTCCTGAATGTTACCGGAATCGCTTTTGGCACCGTCGGAAACAAAAATTTCATCCGCTGCAATATCGCATCCCCTAGCCTTAAAGTCGTTTTCCGCAATTGTATTTCTAAGAAATTCGTAACCAAGGTCCGGAGCATAGCCTTTAAATGTAGCCGCATCCGCCATTTCATCAACAGCTCCGTGAAGTGCTGCAATTATTGCAGGCGCTATAGGCTGTGTAACATCACCTATACCCAGTCTAATTATTTTTTTATCCGGATTTGAAGCCTCAAATTCCTTTACTTTTCTTGCAATATCCGAAAAAAGATAACTGCTTTTTAATTTTAAATAATTATCATTTACTTTTACCATTGTATTTTACTTCTCTTTCCCTAATTTACTATAATTTACTGACTGTATTTATGTAAACCTGTTGTAATCTTCAAAATAGAAATCCGGATTGTATTTAGTAATTAATCACACCGTCAAATACAGTTGTTGCCGGTCCTGTCATAAATATCTCGTCTGATTTTTCGTCCCATTCGATATTTATCTTTCCGCCAAGAACTTCCACTTCCACGCTTCTGCCTGTCTTTTTATTTAAGAAACAAGCAACCGCAGTAGCGCAACAGCCCGTGCCGCAGGCAAAAGTCTCGCCTGTACCGCGCTCCCAAACACGCATTTTAACGTGTTCCTTATCAACGATTTGAACGAATTCCGTATTAATGCGTTTCGGAAAAGCTTCGTGATTCTCAAAAAGAGGTCCGATAGCTTCTATGTCCAAATCATCGCATCTTTCAATAAAAGTAACGGCGTGCGGATTACCCATGGAAACGCATGTTACAAAGTACTCTTTGCCTGCCACCCAAAGGGATTGATTAACTACCTTTTCATCCAAATCGCCCATTTTTACCGGAATATCGGCGGGTTTCAAAATAGGTTTTCCCATGTTAACTCTAACCTTTTCAACTTTGCCGCCTTTAACAAAAAGCTTAAGTTTCTTAACGGCGCCAAAACTAACCACGTCGATTTCCGTCTTGTCTGTAAGACCGTAATCATAAACGTATTTTCCTACGCATCTAATGCCGTTTCCGCACATTTCCGCACGGGTTCCGTCGGCATTCCACATCTCCATTTCAAAGTCGGCAACGTCACTTGGATTTATAAAAATCACGCCGTCCGAACCTATGCCGAAATGTCTGTGGCTCACCTGTCTTATAAACTCAGGCTTTTTGTCCGCATCGATATGCTCTGTAAAACCGTTAATATAGACATAGTCGTTTCCGCAACCATGCATTTTAGTAAATTTGATTTCCATGACCAATCCCTTTTCTTTTATCTGTCCGTATTTAACATTAATATCATCTGTGCCGTTTCCACCAGACTCCTGCCCGTATCCATGCTGCATTTTTGAATATATCTGTAGCTTTCAGGCTCCGTCATGTTGTTTCTTTCCATAAGAAGTTCCTTGGCATCCCGCAAAGTTTTTTCATCCTCGGGGCTTCTTGCCTTCGGTTTCTTAAACTTCTTCTTAACACGACGGTATAACATTTCCTCAAGCATCTCAATTGTGTTAATGAGATCTGCGTATTTAAAAGGCAAAATTACACGTACCACATGTTCCAAATCGCCGGTGTATTCATCGCCGGAATCCAGCAAAATCATCTCGAAGAAATCCGGTAAATATCCCACCAATTCTCTGTAACTTAGGTCATTTAATCTTTTGGTACATATAACAATCCCATAGTCCGCATTGTTGGCCGCATTCAGCACGTCCGCACCGAGGCTTACCGCGCTTACCTGCTCCATCCCATGTTTTTTCAATGTGTCGGCTATTCTGTTTGCATCATTGGATTTAGGCGTAGCAACAATAATGCTAGCCATATATGCCTCCTAAATTACATTTTTACAAGATATTTGTTAACTTCCCAATCAGAAACCTGGAGCATGTAATCTCTCCACTCGTCGTATTTTATCTGTGAATATACTTTTACAAAGTCTTTTCCCAGAACATTTTTTATGAAAGAATCTTTTGTCATAATATCCAATGCTTCTTTTAAATTTTCCGGAAGTTTGCCGAGATTGCTATCATCGTCAAATGCGCATTCCGTTTTATTTTCGATACCGTCAATACCCGCTGCGATAGCAACCGCAATGGCAAGATAAGGATTTGCGGCGGAATCAGGGAAGCGAAGCTCAACCTTTGTATCACCGAATGAATTATGAATCTTTACAAGGCTTGATTCGCCCTTAGTTGCGCAATTAATAACATTAGGAGCATCATAACCCGACATGATCCTCTTGTAAGAATTAACTATAGGATTGGTAATGGCGCACATTGCCTTTGCATGTTTAAGGATGCCGCCCGTAAAATATTTGGCTTCTTTTGTAACAGTTTCATCAGCTTTTCTCGGCTGAAAAACGTTTTTGCCGTTTTTGTATAATGAAATATTAAGGTGCATACCCGAACCAGCCGCATCTGCCCTTGGTTTTGGCATAAATGTGGCATAGAGTCCGAAACGTTTTGCGATTGATCTTACCGCAAATCTGAAAGTCATAATGGAATCGGCAATTTCCAAACCTTCTGTTTCTTTAAAGTCGATTTCATGCTGGCCCGGTGCTTTTTCGTGATGGGATGATTCGATTTCAAAGCCCATTTCTTCAAGGTTAAGCACCATGTCTCTTCTTGCATTTTCACCAAAGTCAATAGGTCCCACATCCATGTAGCCTGCCTGCTCGTGTGTAATGGTTGTAGGCATTCCGTCATCATCCACATGGAATAAGAAGAATTCGCATTCAGGGTCAACAACCGCTGTGTAACCCTTTTTCTTTGCTTCATCAAGAACTCGTTTTAAAATGGCACGAGGGCTGCATTCCAAAACTTTTCCGTTTCCTCTGCAAATATCGCATGTAAACTTGGCAACTTTGCCCTGCTGCGGTCTCCAAGGAAGAATAACAAATGAATCAAGATCCGGTTTCAGATATAATTCCTCATCAATGCCCGCATTGCCGTCCACAAGGCCCGCACCGGCAAAGCTGTACTGGTTGTCCAAAACTCTGCCCATCTGGCTCGGTGTAACCGCAATGTTTCTTAAATTGCCGAGGATATCCGTAAACTGCAGACGTATAAACTCAACATTTTCCTCTTCGATAAGTTCAAATATTTCTTCTCTTGTTTTCATGTTTCTCTCCTTTAAAACTGCTCTATTTGCCTAAACGGCGCCGATTGCAACTTTGGGAACAAGTATTATAAATTGGAATATCCCATTAAGGATTCATCCACTTCTTTTGC
>CACZQX010000273.1 GCA_902783445.1 uncultured Lachnospiraceae bacterium | reverse complement strand
GGATTCATCACCATAAATCCAATATTTATAAGATCTCCATCTAAATCTGATTTTTCCCTAAATGCATTTACCATGCCATCCTCAGCAACGTCTAAAACACCTTTATTTTGTCCGAAGTTGTACACGGATATTGTTCCGATTTTACCGTGCTTTTTATGAAATTCCAAAAGACTCGGCACATCAATATCACCAACTGCATCACCATAAGTCAGCATAAAAGGCTCATCCCCAATGTATTTACGAACTCGCTTGATACGGCCGCCGGTCATGGTATCCAATCCTGTGTCAACCACAGTTACCTTCCATGCTTCCGCCTTTTGATTGTGCACAATCATTTCGTTACCTTTTGTAAAGTCAAAGGTAATATCCGATGTGTGAAGGAAATAATCTGCAAACCATTCTTTTATCACATGCTGCTTATAGCCCGCACATATGATAAATTCGTTAAAGCCATAATGAGAATAGGTTTTCATTATGTGCCATAAAATCGGCATTTCTCCTATTTCAAGCATTGGTTTTGGTTTAAATTGTGATTCTTCCGATATTCTTGTGCCGTAGCCTCCGGCTAAAATTACTACTTTCATATTCTACCTCAACGATTTAAAAATCCTGCCTGTTAAACCAATCTGTTGCATTAAAACGATTTTCTCTTTCAACGTATTTAACGCTTCCCTCATATGTATATTTGTCCCAAACAAATTTATATGCCGATTCATCAACTACTATAAAAACCTTGCTGATTAAATCCATGTACTTTGAAATATCTTCCATTGGATTTTCAATATAACAATCTAACTTTTTCAGGTATCTGCTGATTAACTTCATCTCCGGGTTTTCATTTATCGACTCGTTTGGAAACAGTGTTTCATCTGTCCACATTCCCAATAAATCATCCACTGTTCCGTAGAAAATGAAATCCGGAATGTAATAAGGAACATCCGCAATCGGCGGAAGAACCGTTATTCTCGCTTTTGCCGAAGTTTTTGACGGAAATCTTCTTGTAAGATTATTTACATATGATATAGCATCTTCCGCATAAATCCTAAAGTCCGTTCTTGTCTTAAGTGCATATTCCAAGCCCAATTCTTTTGCTCTTCTAAGCCCCGCATTTGTAGATATTAATTGAAAGTTAAGGTTAAGTACGCCTTTCATCTTCGGCGTGTCACTTAGTACAATATCTATTCCCAGCTTTTTAAAACGTTCAAATCCTTCATTTTGCTCTTCTGATTTCCATGTCGATAAGATTATTGTGGCATCGGGGAATATTAACTTATACATTTTTAACGTGGTATAAGTAAAATCTCCCTTATAGATAATAGGTCCCTGTACTATAATTGCTGTTTTCTCATTTGCTTCCTTATAGTTTTTTTCTCTTATTACTGCACTTTCACTTTTTTTTCGAAGTGTGACGTCTTCTATGCTTGTATCATCTAACAAGTTATATGTCACAAAATAGTTTGAAGTTTTTGTTAAATTTCCGCATTTCTCCTCAAGCTCTTGGCTAACATCTGCGAAGTTGATGCCATATTTACTCTGGCCAAACTTTAAAAGATCTAAGCTTTCCGTTCCTTTTAGGTTTAAATCCGGCGCATATAAATTAGGCAATTCATAAAACGGTACCATATCCGAATTGTCATATAGGCAAACAATTTTTTCTTTAAATCCCATTTCAGTCAAATATGCCGCTACTTCCTCCTGAAAATAAAAAGACGAAATAACAATATGGTCAACCGTTTCGAAAAGCTCCTTGCTTGGTGCTTTCACTTCAAATCCGGCATAAACACGAGCGTTTTTATCCACAAAGCCCACCACATTTTTGTATTTCATATCCGTCATATCAAAAAGCATATTGGTATGTCCGCCGACACAGTAAACCAGAGTTGTGCCCTCATCGCACTGTTTTAATTTTTCATTTACCGCATTTATGCGCTCAACCATTTCAAAGCAAAACTTAGGCGCCATTGGATTGATCATACCAACAACTTGCTTTGCAACATCCGAAACATTTTCCGAGTCATCGACCACTCCGGGCACACAAAACATTGCAACGTTGTCGTTCTCATCATATATAGACGCAAATTCCCCTTTAAAACCCATTTTTCGTATTTCATCTTCAAGCACGGGTTTACCCTTCATATAGCTACCAAGGATAATATCAACGTCTTTAAATGTTTCTTCAGACATATACAGAACATCATATTGTTTCATTTCATCAGAAGAATCATCAAATATATAATCATTGTTATTTATATCCAAAAAGCCCTTTATTTTTTTGCTACCAAGATTTGCGTACTTAAGCATATGATATGCATGTACTTTATCTGTAAACACCAAGATTGTTTTATCATTAGGAATTTCCGCTATTTTTTCCCTTACTTTCATAACTCTCTTAGTTAAATCAATTTGTCTTTCGGAAACACCAAGAGACTGTTTAACCCTAAACTTCCTTTGTCTAAGCCAGACATTGATTCCCGATATTTGATTGTCTAAATGTCTCTTATTCATAAACTACACCATTCCCTCATTTACCAAGCTTTCACACACCACATCATCCATACAATATATTGGATAATCAACATGCGGATACAAACTCTTTTCTATGTTGTGGAAATCCGCTATCGCAGATACTATTATCATTTCTGTTTCAGGAAGATTCGTAACACCATTAAATGCAGGCACATTGTACTCGTTTGACGCATTATTCCTATCGACAATAAAGGATATTTCAACGTCTTCTTTTTTAAGCAACCTATATAACATTTTGCCCGCTATTCCCCAACCATAGATTGCTGCTTTCTTCAAATTATGCTTTCTTACAAAAGACGCTATATTTTTACCTTCCATTGCAAGTTTTGTTATCCCGTAAAACATGTGGTAATAAAGAGGGTCTCTTGCATATTGCACAGGGCGATAGGTAGACATGCAAAATTCATCTTCTCTGAATTTGTAGAAATAATCCGCACCGCTTTCCTGGGTTAGCTTTTCTTTTGACAAATCATAACTTTCTTTTTCATAGTTGATATCAAAATTATGATTCAGATAGCCTGTGTCTGCCTGGGTAGTTACTCCCGTTCCTTCCATTCCGATGTTGTCACATAAAGACTTCACGGAATAAATAGTCGTTTTCTTAAGGGCCATTTCCTTGCATGCAAGGCGATAGTCGATATATCTTACCCCCGGATTCTCCGGGAGTAAGATATCGTATTGAATGGTACTGGCGTACATAAGACCTTCTACATGAACTTTTTTTAGATCAATCTTATCTACCGTTTTTTCATCCATTGAAAAGCTTTCCCATCTGTCCAACCAAAGTCCGTATCCCCAGCTTCTGAAAGCATCATAAGAAAAAGAGTCTTTTCCGACTTTCGGGTCATCTTTAACCGGGTTATAGCCGCAGATACTAAACACTTCCTTATCGTCTTCATACTCATCCAGCGCTTGATTCATAAAGGTTAAGAATCCTTTTGCTGTAAGTATATCATCTTCTAAAGCAATTACTCTTCCGTGTTTTCTTATAACTTCGTCAATACCGGGAACCATATTCCCGTTTGGTCCCTCATTTATTTCACGTTTTACGAGATGATAGTCTTTGAAGCTATCCTTGTATTTTTCAAGTTCCGCTCTTATTTCTTCAACGATTTCTTTATCGCCTTCTTTCCCTTCTACAGGGGCATTCGAAAACACATAGACTTCTGTCTCTTTCGCACCCGTATTGTTTTTAAGAGCATCCATTATTCTAACTATCTCATTTTTTCTGTTATAGGCAAACACCACCACAGGTGCATAATTCATAGCTGTCTCCTAACCTTTACATTGTCATTAGTGTTGTTACGATAATGTCATTTGAAAATCCAAGTTCCATTAATGTTGTTTTAATTTCAAAATACCAAGTACTGGCAACAAATATTTTATGGAATTCGTCTTTTCTTTTTACAAGGTCTTCAGGGCTTATTACCTCATATCCGTTAAAATCGCAGCCCCATTTGTTGCAATCGGAATCCGAGAAAAAGGCTATTTGGTCTTTGTCAAACAATTTCAAGAACTCTTGTCCTGTAGGACCTGCCCCATAAACCGCATATTTCACATCTTTTTCTACTTTGTACGCATGGTCTTCAAATGAATCTTTCTTTAAGTTTATTACCTTGTTTTCATCATACAATGCTATAAGTTCTTCTTTGTTTTTCAACTTATTCACAACAGGAAAGGATGCTTTTTCAAGAGCAAATGCTTCCGGAGATATTATCAATTCAATTCCTTTTCCAAGTTCACATTCCATATCATAATCGGATTCTGCTACGAGTATACTTCCCGGATTGCATACATAGGATTTGAAAAATTCCGCAGCTCTGTCCTGTACTTCAATGTTTTCGCCAAGAAGCGCAACATATTCCCCTCTTTCTGCTTTCGAAAGAACACGATTTAGTTTTGCACCAAATTCGCTCATCTGCGAAAAATCTATTATTACATTATCCGCAAAAACATTTTTCGATAATTCTTCTTTGATACTCTCGTTGCTTGTAACAAACACAATTTTGGTCAATGCCTTTGCGGTATTTGCAATTGTTTTCTTATACGACTCAACCTCTCCCATGTCATCTCCAAAAAGTGCTCCAACCAAACCTTTTGGATTTAACCAGTCGTTCTTTTCGTTAAATCGCGAGAAATAGCTTTCTGAGTATCTAAATTCTCTTACTTCTTTTACATCTGCTTTGCTTTCCTCGGCAATTTCTCCGCATTCGTTTATCTTAAGGACATTAGCTCCTTTTCTTTCCAGTTTTGGGCTGCCCATTTTCTTAAGTTCATCATAATACCATTGCGACATATCATCGATTTCATCATTGGCATCTCTTGTAAATGTGCTCATAGTTATGCCGCACAGTTCACACCATTGAAGCTGGTAACCGAAGTCTTCAGGTTTTCTTTTCCACCAGCCCGGCTCAATCGGCCATCCACCCGGTCCATCAAAAAGCATGTCAAGAGCTCCGGCTATTTCACAGAAGAATGCTCCTTTAGGAGTAATCGTTGCAGACCATTCGCCTTGTGCCCAACAATTATCTCTTGTCTTTATCCATTCATCATCCGGAATGTTTAAATCCTTTCTTCTGACCATTATCGGAGAATGGTACATAATATTTGTATGATCATTAAGCGCCTGGAAGTTAAAAGTATCCTGAATCAACTCATAATAGGCTCTATAGTTATTACTTAATGCCGACCAAAGACCATAGCCATCTACACAACGCTGCTGCCCACCATCAAATTTTTTCATATAAGTATCTCGTTGCTCCATTTGAGCAATTACATTCATGAAATTTTTAGTCGGTTTTGTAAGCAGATTTTCTGTCTTTTTAAAGTATTTATGTTCATTTAAGTATTCCAAGAATCTCTTAAACTGAGGATGCAAAGTAGGTTCTCCACCCATTATTCCCACGGTTCCTTGAAATCCTTCAAAGGAATCAACCGCCTTTTTAAATGTTTCAAAATCCATAAAAAACGGCTTTTTATGATGTCCGCAAAAACGTGTACAGTTAGAGCACTGATGTATACACGCATTTGTTATATCTATCTGGATTATTCTCATGTCCTGTGGTGATTTCATATGTTTTCCCATCATAAAACGCCTTTTTCGGCGAATTATTTTCCTTTCTTTTACTGATTTTATCTTTATTGCCCGTATTATATATTGTAATTATCGTTATTTTACCTTTTCGGATACAGGATGTTTTAAGAACAAATCCAAATCCTCCGGTATTCCAAGTCCGTACATACCATTCGCTTCGCTTCCAACATTGTAGTAAACAAATTTCTTTCCTGCCGCAATCATTCTGTTGTAAACAGGTGCTACATAAAACTCTCCGTTTACTCTCTCATCTGCGGCAATCATTTCTTTTGCATATTTTACAAAGTCGCTTCCCTTTGCGTAATTGTATATGCCGACAGTTGCCTCATCCGATATTACTATTTTCTCCTTAACATCAGTTACAAATCCGTCTTTATCGTAGTTGATATATGACCATTTAGGGTCGTCCGCTGTCATTGTCATAATCAGACCGTCTGCGCCCTCACCTTTTTTAAGATAATCATTTATATCTATATCTACATACTGGTCTGAATTGGCAATCATCATTGCGTCATCGTTATCAATATACTTTTCCGCAAGTAAAACCGTGCATGCTGCCCCTTCAGTTACTTGATTAACGGGTACAACCACACAGCCCGGTGCAATATTTTTCAAAGATTTTTCCAAATCATACTTATCCAGGTGTTCTTGCAAGCAAAGATAAATAAACCTATGCTCGCAATTTGGTCTGATATTATTTGTTACCACCTCAATCATGTATTTCCCATGAACGTCTATAAGTGGTTTTGGCATTTTATATCCGGCATTCGCAAATCTTGAACCACGTCCCGCCATAGGTATTACTATATTCAGCATAATGTCCTTCTCCTGTTTTCTTATTCTGCTTTGTTTGCTGTGTTATGTTAACCTTATTAGTTGCTACTTTTAGCTAATATACTTGTCATTATTTGCTCCCGGAATCTTAACCACAGCATTTATCGTATCTTCCAATGCTTCAAATGCAGTCTCTTCTCCGGGCTCAACAACTATAACTGTTCCGGCTTCAAAAACTTGGTCAAACATTTTCACTTTTCCTTCCACAACAGCTGTTATTTCCGTAGCAATCTTGTGATAATGTTTTTCTTCCGTATCGCCTTTTTTGTAGCGTTTTACAGCCACTTCTACATCATTTGTCTTATAAAGAGTCGGCTCAAAGTTTCCAACAAACCAACCTTTTGTCATATCGTCTAATTTGGATACTTTCATGTTCTAGTCCTCATTTTCTGCGCTAATAGTTTTCTTTATGATATTAATTTAAAAAGTCTTCCGCTTCCTTAGGAAAATCCGTGCATAGATAAAATCTCTCTTCATTTGAAATACCTGTTTTTTTCAACATTTTCCATACTTCATCTTTTTCTTTTTTATGAATTTCAGGAGATATAAGCGAAACTTTTTTGCTATTTTTAAGATGCGTTTTTATCGATGTTTCTATATCCCAGTCATTATAAAAAGCATCAACCCAGACACCGCAGGCTTTTTCATATAGCACGCATTCTTTTTCAATATCGCTGTTTCTGGTGAAGAATTTAAAATTTCTGTCGTTATATACCACCATTTCCGGTATCGACATATCAAACATAAAATAGTTTTTTATCTCGTATTCTTTCAGCTGTTTTTCCAACAAGTCTTGTATTCCGTCCGCTTTTACATTCAAAGCAAGCGGCGTATTAGAATCAAAGCTTTTGTAAATATCAAAAACTTCTTTAAGCTTTAGGCAACTATCATCCGCAATATTATGAGATATGACAAGTTCCCCTTTATAATCTCTTATGTCGGTTTCTATGCCATATCCGTTTTTAAATGCTTTTTCTATAGCTTTTAAACTGTTTTTTTCGCTTTCTTCCAGCCAGTATCCTCTGTGTGCGATTATATTCAAGCGTTTCTCATCTCCAACTCATATTTTTCAATCTGTTTAGGTTCATAGAATGTATGATATAATTTCGGGCTGATTTCCACATGTCCGACTTTTTTATTCTTCAAAATCATTTCATTTATTGAAGCTGAAATATAAAAAACTCCCTCATGGTCCTTTCCCTTAAGAATGGTGTTTTTTGCAGCTTCAACAAAGTCTTTGCCATGTTTGAAGTAGTATAAACCTGCAATTGCATGTTTTGAGATAGGGCGTTTTTCTGCAGCTTCAACTACATTTTTTCCTTCCAGCCTTATATATGACCATCTCGGATGTACACACTCAAACGTGACAACGCCGCAATCGACCTTGTCTTTTCTGAACTTCTTTAAAACTTCTTCTATATCGCAATCAAACTTTTGATCATTATTCGAAATCAATAGTTCATCATCATTGTCTATGTATTCAACCGCCATAAGGCCTGTACAAAGCGCTCCGCCTGTCGAACCGGTAAGTCTGATTATTTCGGCATTGTCATCAGTGAAGAGTTTAACCATATTGTCAGTGTGAAATTTAGTACATTCTTCTTCGCTGAGTATTGCAATAAACTTCTTGTTTTTTACGCTTTCAAAATTTTCTATCACATACTGAATCATTGGTTTCTCGCATATTTCCACACAATTTTTCGGCCAATATTCTGAAGCAAACTGTACCGAAGAACCGCTTGCCGGAATCATTATATTTATCATACTCTTCACCCCCCTATTTCATTTTCTTTATTTCTTTAAGCTTATTTGTAATGTTTTCGTAGTTTACATCATAAACCGAATCTACTTTTAAGAGATGCCCGCCGCTGGCAAGGGCTGCTTTTATGCCATTTTTATTATCTTCCAAAATAAGGCATTCTTCCGGTTTTAGTTTGAATTTTTTCATTGACTTTACATATATTTCAGGATCGGGCTTTGCCTTTGTTACATCCTGATTTGACATAATCAAATCTACATAAGGCATAAGCTCTGATTTTTCCATCATTTCTTCGATGGTTTTTCTGATAGAATTAGAACATACCGCTATTTTATATCCGTCTTCCTTAAGCCTTGAAAGCGCATATTCGTGCTGGAATCTCGGCTTACAACGCTCGTTAATAAGCTCCATGGTATACTTTTGCTTTACTGCATTAATAAAATCATGAAGTTCAACAGGCAAATTAGATCCCTCACTAAGAAGTTTTAGTTTATCCTTAGTCGGAAGCCCGTCAAATGTATGAATATGTTCAAATCTGGAAATTTCAAAGCCGAACAGCTTTAACGCACGATTAAGAGCCTCGTAGTGCCACTCTTTAGCATCTATCAAGACTCCATCCATATCAAACAGAATTGCTTTAACATCCATGTTAATCCCCCATTAATCAAACCTAAATGACTTTCGTAAATTATATTTACAAAATCTCATTTGAAACACCATTTAGATTATACCGTTTTTTCGCCTTTTTTTCAAGAAATTAGGCGCTTTTGTCAGCTTTTTTTCTAAAAAAATCGATTGTCGAGTTTTTCAATTACTAATATCGGCAGAATACGCGAATTTCTTTAGCTTTTAACGCAAAAAACTGCCGGTATTGCCGACAGCTTTTAATCGATTGACCTTATAAATATTTCTCCGCGCTTCTTTCTATGCAATCTTCAAAGCTTTCATAATCCGAAAATGCAGTATTATCCTTACTCCAAATAACATCTTCACGCATTACCTTTGCCGGGTTACCGGCTATCACAACGTGGTCCCCAAACTTTGATGAGGTTACTGCATTTGCTCCAACTATCGACCCCGCTCCTATTTGCGCACCCGGAAGGAGTTTCGCACCGGCTGCCAACCACACTTGCGATCCGACTATTACATCCTTCGGATAGTTAATTCTCTTTTTAGTCTTTTTATCAAATATCACATGGGAATCATGTGTGCGAATTTCCGTATTGTATGAAAAAAGGCAGTCATCACCGATTTCAAGCTTCGCACCGGACACATCAATATTGGTTATTACTATTCTTACATCATTTCCTATCGTACATTCGCAGTTGCTTCCGACTGTTATTGTCAAGGAATCAATTATAAGGTTTTTCCCTATCTTTACCCTTGCATTAAAACCAATTAAATTAAACCAAACATTATCCGGCAAGCTTTCGTCGTAGTATATGGTATTGCTACCAATTTTCAAAACTCCCTCTCTTCCCTCGGCCTTTACTTCGGCTCCCGATAACGCACGAGCTCCCAGCACAGTCATGGCAAAGTGGTATTCGTATCCTTTTTCTCCAAACTCTTTCGCCAGCAGTTGCTTAATCGGCTCATTACACGAAAATATCACCAACACCTTATTCTCGATTGCATCCAAATCTTTTCTCTTGAGCACCGGGATCCCGTCGTATTCCTTAATATCCGAATCATCCCACTTTGCGTCGCAAAGATAATCAATTCGCATTATTTCGCGAGCCTTCTCTTTTACAGCCTCGTAGTAAAATCCCACACCATAACCAACTACAGTCTTACCTTCAAAATTCATATAAGTCCCCTCATTGAAATACTAACTGTTATCATTTTATCACATTTTGCCTTGATTTTACAGTTTTCAACCATATATTTTCATAATTATCGGTCATTTTTTAATATTAAAAATTTGCACATCTAACTACAAACCAATGTGCAAAAAGCACTGCCCCTCCCGAGACAGTGCTTCATATATCAGTTTTTTAAACAACACAATGGAACAACATATACCCCATTATCCATTTGATATGCTACTTTATTCTTTGTAACAACCATCAAAAATGCCGGTTTACCTGTTCTTTTCTGATCAATATCATCAGCTATTTTTATCAGATTAACAGCTGCCTTTTTTATATCCTGCTCACCGCCAAGTTTAACCTCAACAAGCGCCCATGTTCCATCATTAAATACAATAACAGCATCTGCTTCCCTTCTTTTTGAATCACGGTATTTATAAACTCTAGCTCCTATTGCATCAGCATAAACACGAAGGTCATGAACAACCAAGGATTCAAATAAAAATCCAAATGTTGTTATATCCTTAAAAATTCCCTCTGGAGTAATCCCCAATGTTGCAGCACCTATTGAGGGATCAGTAAAATGTCTTGTATCTTTTGTTCTAATAGCTGTCTTACTCCTAAGATTTGGATTCCAAGCAGGTAGCTCTTCAATAACATACAGGTTTCGAAGTGCATTTAAATATTTTGCAAAAACATCTTTATCGAATGTTTCGTCATTTCCTGCACAATCCTCCAAAAGCGTTTTATCAGCCGCTGCTATGGAAACATTCCTGGCATATGAGCGCATTACTTTTCTTGCTCTCTGTTCATCTTTCCGGATTGGTATATCTTTCAAAGAAAAGATGTCGTCTGTCACAACAACCTCATAATAATCCCTTGCCTGTGCAAGGGCTATCTCTCGTTCTTTTCCTATCGCAATTGGCCAACCACCTCTACAAATATAATATGCGTAATCATTTATATCTTTGGTAGACATAGCCTTAGAAAACTTCCCATTTTTAAGATCAAGTAATGATACAGCACCATTACTATCCCCCGTTTCATACAAAGACATTGTTCTCATCATTTTACGTATAATTCTGCCATTTCCTGTATGTCTACTACTTTCATCATCTAATTCTGTTTTGTTCTTATCTGTTACGCTTCCTGTAAGAATATATTGCCCAAATTCCCCGGTTTTATCGACCTCATATTTTACCTGGTCCCATATAAATGATACATGCTGCCACTCATCAACCAATATTGGTTTAGGACCATAATTAAGAAAATTTTCCGGTGATATTTTTGCCAATTCTATATATTCATTTCTTGAATCCAACTTCATCAAATCAATAATCGTTTTTGCATACCTTTTTGCCGTAGTTGATTTCCCACACCATTTCGGGCCTACTATCACCAAGGCTCCCTTACTCTTCAGTGTAAACTCCACTATTCCATCAAATATCCTTTTTATATATGTGTTTTCGCTCATAATCAAAATATACTCCTAAACCTTGATATTTTTTAATTTGTAAAATCCGCTTGTTTTGTATCATTTTAATATAAATCGGAAAAAAAATCAATTTTAAATCGGAAGTTTGTGAGGTTTTAAATCGGATAAATGTAAACATTTAAATCGGAAGTTTATGATGTTTAAAATCGGAAGTTTGTGAGATGATATTAAAAAGGCACTGTTTCTCACCGAAACAGTGCCTTTAAAACTACTTCAACATCAACTTCAATATCGTTTCAAAGTCATCCCATCTTTTCAACTGCCACAGCGCATACCTTATACTCGGGTATCCTTGCAATATCATCTAAAGCAGCGTTGGTTATCTTATTAACCGGAGAATCCGCAAAATGAAATGGCATCCAGGTTTCCCCTTCCGACACCTTCTTGCCCACCCTTGCGGTAGCGGTAATGGCATCTCTTCTGCTTTTTACCCTTACTCTTTCTCCGTCTTTTATCTTAAGCCGTTCGGCATCTTTATAGTTCATTTCAATAAAGCCTTCTCCTGCAATATCCATCATACCCGGTGACCTTGCTGTCATGGCAGCCGCATTGTAATGGTACAAGATGCGGCCCGTTGTTAAAATAAAGGGATATTCCTTATCAGGAAGCTCTGCTGCCGGCTTATATTTCGCAGGATATAGTAAGACCTTCCCCCTAACAGGCCCATTTTGGTGCATTATGTAAGTACCCTTATCTTCCTTAGTTTTACAAGGCCATTGAAGGCTCTCCCCATTATCGAGCCTTTCGTGGGATATTCCACCATAGCTTGGAGTAAGGCTTGCAATCTCATCCATAATCTCCGCCGGTGTCATTTGCTTTTGCGGATAACCCATAGCATTCATAAGAAGTATCACTATGTCTGCATCGGTTTTAGCCTCTCCTTCAAGGGTTACAGCCTTTCTGACCCTTTGAACTCTTCGCTCTGTATTTGTAAATGTTCCTTCCTTTTCAGCAAAGCTTACTGCAGGAAGCACCACGTCCGCATACCTTGCCGTTGTTGTTAAGAAAAGCTCTGAAACCAACAAAAACTCCAGGTTCTCCAAGGCCTTTACAATGTGGTTGCTGTCAGGTTCCGAAACTATAGGGTCCTCCCCTGCTATAAAGAGCCCCTTTATTATCCCTTCTATTGCGGCAGGGAAAACTTCCGTTGCCTTAAGGCCCGGCTTTTTATTTAAGCTAACACCCCAGGCCTCTTCGAATTTCTTTACAACTTCAGAGTTTTCAAGCTTCTGATAACCCGTAAAGTCCCCGGGCTGTGCCCCCATATCACAGGCACCCTGTACGTTATTTTGACCTCTAAGCGGATTTACACCACATCCGCTTTTACCGATTTTTCCTACAACTGCTGCCATATTAGACATGCTCATTACGCCCTCAGTTCCTGTGGAATGCTCCGTAACTCCAAGGCAGTATATGATTGGCGCCTTTTCAGCCTTAGCATACATCCTTGCAGCTTCCCTTAACATATCCGGGTCAATATGGCAAATCTCCCCAACCTTTTCAGGAGTGTATTCTTTTACAATTTCCTTTAATTCATCAAATCCTTCCGTAAAATCCCTTATATAATCCTCATCCACAAGGCCTTCTTCAATCATTACGTGAATCATTCCGTTAGCAAAGGCTATGTTTGTTCCCGGTCTTAGCTTTAAGTGAATATCAGCAACCTTAGTAAGGCCAATATCCCTTGGGTCCACCACAATAAGCCTTGCCCCTTTTCTAACCGCCTGCCTGATTTGCATTCCCACTACCGGGTGTGCTTCCTCAGGGTTTGAGCCTATAAGCAAAATGCAGTCAACTCTGCGGGTTATATCTCCTATTGGGTTTGTCATTGCCCCTGAACCTAAGGTTTTTGCAAGGCCCGCTACGGTTGCCGAATGGCAGACTCTGGCGCAATTATCCGCATTGTTGGACCCAAAGCAGGTCCTAACCATTTTCTGTACCATGTATATGTCTTCGTTAGTTGAGCGGGATGTGGCAAAGCCTGCAAGTGCACCCCCTCCGTATTTTTCTTTTATTTCAAGGAATTTACTTGCACAAAGGCTAATGGCCTCTTCCCATGAAGCCTCCCTAAATTCACCTGTATTTTTATCCTTAATCAAAGGCTTTGTAAGCCTGTCCTTTGAATAAACAAAGTCAAAGCTTGCATTTCTTCCCTTTACACAAAGGCGGTTTTTATTGGCAGGGCCGTTAGCCCCTTCCGCGTTTATTATCTTATTATCCTTAACAACCAAGTACATCTGGCAGCCTGTGGCGCAGTGTGGACAAGTGGTTAAAACCTTCCTTATTTCCGAGTCTTGGTAAGTCTCTCTACGTTTTAAGGATATGGCACCGGTTGGACAAACCGAAGCACAGTTACCGCAGGTCTCACAACCTGTTTCCTTAAAGTCCTTTCCAAAAGGTGTTTTTATAAAATGATGCACGCCACTTTTACTGTTTCTTAAGGCTCCGTTACCCACAATGTTATTACAAGCATTTACACAGCGCTGACAATGTATACATTTTTTTGAATCGTAGGAAATATAAGGGTTTCCATCACTTAATGCCTCTCCCCCGTCAAAGCTTAAATTGGCATACAAAAGCTTTAACATCTCATCCCTGTAAAGGGACAGGGTTTCGCTTTCTGTCCTAATATTCATGCCTTCTTTAACAAAGGTTTTGCAAGCGGCAAAAAGGTTATCATAACCTTCAATTTCTACCATGCAAAGCCTACAGGCACCGTTTAAGTTAACGCCCTTTAAATAACAAAGGGTAGGTATTTCTATTCCATTTTCCCTTGCTACCTGTAAAATAGTGCTGTCTTTAGGGGCTGTAAGCTTCTTTCCGTTTATAGTAAGATTAACTTCCATTACTTCCTACCCCCTTCCATTGTGCCGCATCCGAAGTGGTCACACCTTAAGCACCTTGAGGCTTCTTTTTCAGCCTCCTCATTATTCATTGATATTTCCACAGGTTCAAAGTTGTTTTTACGCTCAAAAGGATCTGTCTCCTCAATTTCCGTCCTGCCACAAGGCTTGCACTTATTAGGTAAGGCCGCAGGTGCCTTTTCTTCGAGGCTTACCTTATGGTGATAACCTAAAAATTCGTCTATGTTATATGCCGCAATCTGGCCTGCTGCTATGGCGTTTATAGCTGTAGATGGACCTGTCACGCAGTCTCCTCCTGAAAATACATTTGGCATAGCTTCAAGCTGGCAATATTCATTTGTTACTATCCTGTTTTTATTTGTTACAACTCCCTCTTTTTCAAAGTCCTTAACGTCGCTTTCCTGACCAACCGCAAGTATCAGTACATCGCACTTAAAGCGATATGGGTAAGCGCTTGAATGCTCTGTGGTTACAAAGCCGTATTCATCATATTCCCCTACAATTTCAGGCTGCAGCCACACTGCAGTAAGCTCATTTGTTTCCTTATCTTTTTCTATGTGAAGGAAGCTTAAAAGCGTCCTAAAGCGTACTCCTTCCTGCATTGCTCCTTCTAACTCTTCTGAAAGAGCCGTAATATCATCCCTTTTTCTTGTAAAGACGTGGACTGATTCCGCCCCAAGGCGCACTGCGGTTCTTGCTGCATCCATGGCAACATTTCCCCCACCTATTAGGGCCACCTTTTTGCCCTTTAAATCCATAGGCTTACCCGCTGCCAAGTTTTGTAAGAAATCAGCCGCAGGAATAACGTTTTTAGCATCCGCATTTTCCATAGGCATTCGCCTGCCCTTTTGGGCACCAAGACCTAAAAATACCGCATCATATTCTCTTATTATTTCAAAAGATATGTCCCTTCCAACCTTTGTATTACAGTGAAGTTCAATATCTCCCCTACTTAAAATAGCCTTAATATCCTCATCCAAGCGTTCCTTTGGAAGACGGTATTCAGGTATTCCGTATCTTAACATTCCTCCCGGTTTTTCGTGTTCCTCAAACACATCCACCCTATGTCCCATAAGGGCTAAAAACCAGGCTGCAGTAAGGCCTGCGGGGCCGCTTCCAACAACGGCTATTTTCTTTCCTGTTTTTACGTTTGGTGTGGGACATTTAACCTGATTGGCTCTTGCCTTATCCACCGCATATCTTTTTAAACCGCGTATGTTTATAGGCTGGTCAATAATTGTCCTTCTGCATTTCTTTTCGCAAGGATGCTCGCACACAAAAGCACAGGCAGTTGGAAATGGATTTTTATTCCTAATTATGTTAACCGCTGCCTCATATTCTTTTTCCTTTATCAGGGCAATGTAAGCCGGCACATCTACGTGTGCAGGGCATAAAGTGCTGCAAGGTATGGTTTGAACCACATCCTCAACGCAGCATTTTTCTTCTATGTGACTTTTATATTCGTCAGGGAATTCCTTTATACTGTCAAGCACTGTATTTGCCGCAACGACACCTACGGCGCAGTCAGCTGTTTTTGAAATCATCACAGCCAACCGCTCCAATTCTTCAAAGGTCTCCTTTGTGCCGGTGCCTTCCAGTATTTCTGATAAAAGCTTGTCTGCTTTTACAAGACCATCCCTGCAGGGTACACATTTCCCACAGGACTGATTAATCGATATTTGTAAAATTGACCTGTACAAGGCAAGCGGGCAGATTCCCGGCGGAAATGCACTCATACGGGATTTAAATTTATTTAACACCACCTCAAGTCGGGCGTTTATACTACTACTATCTTCAATTTTACGCATAGTTTCCCCTTTTCCCCATAAACAAATCCTACTGAATCAAGGTATTCTTGCTAGCCTCGTAATAAAAGCCAACTCCGTATCCTATAACTGTTTTAGCTTCAAACATCATACTTCTCCAAATCCACTTTTCCATCCACCACTTCCACGCCTTCCGCGCGCAAAAGCTTTGCCTGCACTTCCGCCCCGCCGAAGGCAAAGCCGCCTGCAAGTTCTCCCTTAGCATTTACCACTCGGTGGCATGGTATATTTTCCGGGTCCGGGTTTTTGTGAAGCGCATTTCCCACGGCCCTGGCCATCTTTTTATCTCCCGCCATTTCGGCCACTTGGCCGTAT
>CACZQX010000272.1 GCA_902783445.1 uncultured Lachnospiraceae bacterium | reverse complement strand
TATTCGTCACCTTTATTTAAATTAATCCATGTAAGTCTTACCACTAAAAGAAAAAGTAGGATAAAAGCAATAACAAACACAATGGTAAGTTTTGTTTTCATCCTTCTTGATACGGTATATTTCTTCTTTTTTTTGCTTTTACTTTGTTCCATCACTAACCACCCTAAGGCATGCAATACATTTATTTTGTAGGAATGCTTGAATATTGCTGCATATATTCATATTCGGCACTCTTATATGTATTGATATTGTCCTTAGATATTTTTACCATACCAAGGTCGTTTGTTGCAACATCTATTATATGATTTATATCAACATAGCTGTTGATGGAATAATCCAAGGAATCGTTCTGAGCAGTGATTGTTTCAAGCTTTGTTTGGAGGGATGTAATGTTGGATCTTACTCTTGAATTTTCTGCATTAACATTAAGATATCCGACACAAACAAGCACAAAGAATGCGAAAAATACCGCTGCAAGAGCAACCTGTGCAAATCCGAGTTTTTTGGAATGTCTCTTTGCAGGCTGTCTTTTAGGCGCTCTGTCATAATCTTCATCATAGTTTGGAGCCGCATTAACTTTTCTTAATGTGTTTCCTTCCACTTTGATTATTTCTCTTAATTCTGCATTGTATTTTGCTTGTTTCTTCCTTGACATTTAAAACACTTCCTACTCTATACTTCTTCGTTCAAACACTCTTAACTTTGAACTTTTCGCCCTTTTGTTCTCCGCAATTTCCGTATCGCTCGGAACAATAGGTTTTCTTGTTATTACTTTGCCTTTTGATTTTTTGCCGCATACACAAACCGGAAAATCCTTCGGGCAGGTGCATGGGTCTTCATTGTCTCTGAATTTGTTTTTTACTATTCGATCTTCCAAGGAATGGAATGTTATTATGGAAAGTCTTCCTCCGTCCTTCAGAAAATCAATCATTGTATCTATTGTGTTTTCCAACACTTCCAACTCTTTGTTGACTTCGATTCTTATTGCTTGGAAAGTTCTTTTTGCGGGATGTCCGCCTGTTTGCAATTTTGCGGGAATGGCTGCTTTGATTATCTCGATAAGTTCTCCCGTTGTTTCGATTGCTTTTTCTTTCCTTGCCCGGGCTATGTGCTTTGCTATATTCTTTGCGAATTTTTCTTCGCCGTAGTTTTTAATGACTTTGAAAAGCTCTGTTTCGTCATATTCGTTAATGACTTCTTTTGCCGAAAGGCTTGCGCTTTTATCCATTCTCATATCCAGCGGTGCATCGCTTTTGTAGGAAAATCCTCTTTCCAAATTGTCCAATTGATATGATGAAACGCCGATGTCCAAAAGTATTCCGTCAACCTTTTCGATATTTAAATCCTCAAGGACTTGCTTAATATTGCAATAGTTGCTTTTTACGATTGTAAGCTTGTCTTCAAACTCTTTAAGGCGCTCGCTTGCGGCTTTTATGGCATCCTCATCCTGATCGATTCCGATTAGCCTGCCCTTAGGCCCGAGTCTTTTTAAGATTTCGTATGAGTGTCCGCCACCGCCCAAGGTTCCGTCCACATATATTCCGTCTTCTTTTATATTTAAGCTTTCGATGGTTTCGTCTAACAAAACCGACTTATGACTAAATTTCAAATCCCCATTCTCCCATGTGTTCTGCTATTTCATCCATGTTGTCAAATGTATTTGATTCTTCCCAAAGCTTAGCGTTCCAGATTTCAAATCTTCCGGAAACGCCCACCAAGCATACTTCTTTTTCCAGTTTTGCGAATTCCCTAAGGTTTGCCGGTATAAGAGCTCGGCCCTGTTTGTCGATTTCTATTTCCGCTGCCCCCGTTAAGAAAAATCTTGCAAATTTACGGGCTTCTTTGTTGGAGACCGGAAGTCCTTTTAACTTTTCTTCAAAGGCTTCCCATTCTGTTTTAGGAAACACAAATAAGCACCCATCAAGTCCTTTTGTGGCAAAGCAGATATCATCTAACTGCTCCCTGAACTTTGAAGGTACTATCACTCGGCCTTTTGCATCGATTGAATGATTGTATTCTCCTATAAACATCCCATACTCCTAATTGGCGGTTCCTAAATCGTCCTCCACCTTCTTACCACATGGCACCACTTTCTACCACTTATTACCACCATTCTACACCAAAATGTTTACATAATCAAGTGTTTTTTTCGATATTTTCAAGCTTTTCGGTAGCAAATATTTTCATTGTGTGTTAATATATTGAATGGATTATTGCTTAATTTAAGGAGATTTTATAAATATGAAACTTGGTATAGTCGGTTTACCGAACGTTGGTAAAAGTACATTATTTAACTCACTTACAAAGGCGGGAGCGGAAAGCGCCAATTACCCTTTTTGCACAATTGATGCAAACATCGGTATTGTAGCGGTTCCGGACAAGCGTCTTGATTTGCTTGCAAATCTTTACGATTCGGATAAAATCACACCTGCAACAATCGAATTTGTTGATATTGCGGGTCTTGTTAAAGGCGCATCAAAAGGTGAAGGTCTGGGTAATCAGTTCCTTGGCAACATCCGCGAGGTTGATGCCATTGTCCATGTTGTAAGATGTTTTGAAGATACAAATATCGTTCACGTAGACGGAAGCGTAGATCCTATGCGTGATATAGAAACCATCAACTTAGAGCTTATGTTTTCCGATATCGAAACATTGGAAAAACGTATCGCAAAAACAACTCGCGGTGCAAGAAACGACAAAACATTGGCAAAAGAGCTTGCTCTTCAGGAAGCATTAAAAGCTCATCTTGAAGCCGGCAATCTTGCCATTACTTATAAAACGGAAGACGAAGATGAAATCGGCTGGTTAAAAGAATACAATCTTCTTACCGGCAAGCCTGTCATTTATGCGGCAAACGTATCGGAAGATGATTTGGCGGACGACGGTGCTTCAAATCCCCATGTTGCGAAAGTCAAAGAATTCGCAAAGGAAAACGACAGCGAAGCATTTACGATTTGTGCTCAAATCGAACAGGAAATTTCGGAACTTGATGATGATGAAAAGGCAGAATTTTTGGCCGATTTGGGTCTTGAAGAATCGGGTCTTGATAAATTAATCACAGCAAGTTATTCACTCCTTGGCCTTATCAGCTATTTGACCGCCGGCAAGCAAGAGACCCGTGCTTGGACCATTACAAAAGGTACCAAAGCTCCGGGAGCTGCGGGCAAGATTCACTCCGACTTTGAGCGCGGATTTATCAAAGCGGAAGTCATTAACTATCAGGAACTTTTGGATTGCGGAACATATGCGGCCGCAAGAGACAAAGGTCTT
>CACZQX010000271.1 GCA_902783445.1 uncultured Lachnospiraceae bacterium | reverse complement strand
TTAAAACTTGATAAAAACAAGAAATATTGTATGGTCTCTCAGACCACATTTAATCACAATAATTTTAAAAATATTGTTGAAATTATTGAGAAAAAAGGTTATGATATACTTGTTTTAAACACAATTTGTAATGCTACACATGAGAGGCAGGAAGAAGCGGAACGGATATCAAAAGAAGTTGATGTTATGATAGTTATCGGTAACAAAGATAGTTCCAATACGCGTAAACTGTACGAAATATGCAGTAAAAACTGTAGAGAAACATGCTACATTCAGACAGTTGATGATTTGGATTCGTGTAACTTTAACAACAGCACTTGCGTAGGTATTACAGCGGGGGCGTCTACCCCAAATAATATTATTGAGGAGGTTCAAAACAGTGTCAGAAATGAGTTTTGATCAAATGTTAGACGAATATGACAAAAAAATACGTACAGGAGATGTTGTTGAGGGCACAGTCATAAGTGTTAAAGAAGACGAAATCGTCTTAAATATCGGATACAAGTCAGACGGTATTATTACAAGAAACGAATATACCAACACACCGGGCGCAGACCTTACAACAATGGTTTCCGAAGGCGACACAATGCAAGCGAAAATCTTAAAAGTTAATGACGGTGAAGGCCAGGTGCTTCTTTCATACAAGAGACTTGCGGCAGAACTTGGAAGCAAGAGACTTGAAGAAGCTTTTGAAAACAAAGAAGTTTTAAAAGCTAACGTTACTCAGGCACTTCCGGGTGGTTTAAGTGTTGTGGTTGATGAAACAAAAGTTTTCATTCCTGCAAGTCTTGTTTCAGATGTATTTGAGAAAGATCTTTCAAAATATGAAGGTCAGGAAATCGAATTTGTAATCACAGAATTTAATCCAAGAAAGAGAAGAATCATAGGCGATCGTAAGAGCCTTGTTGTCGCTGAAAAAGCAGAAAAACAAAAGGAAGCTTTGGAAAGAATCAGCGAAGGTATGACAGTTGAAGGAACAGTGAAAAACATCACAGACTTCGGTGCATTCATCGATCTCGGCGGAATTGACGGTTTACTTCACATTTCCGAAATGTCATGGGGAAGAATTGAAAATCCTAAAAAAGTATTTAAACCGGGCGATGTTGTAAAAGCTTTCGTTAAAGAAATAAAAGGAAATAAAGTTGCTTTAAGTCTTAAATTCCCAGAATCAAATCCATGGGTTAATGCAGCATCAAATTACGCTGTCGGAACAGTTGTAAAAGGCGTTGTTGCAAGAATTACAGACTTTGGTGCTTTTGTTGAACTTGAAGCTGGTGTTGACGCTTTACTTCATGTTTCACAAATTTCAAGAAAACATGTTGAAAAACCTGCAGATGCACTTAAAATCGGACAGGAAATCAAAGCTAAAGTTGTTGATTTCAACGAAGAAGAAAAGAAAATCAGCTTAAGCATGAAGGTTTTGGAACCTGTTGATGAAACGGTTGAAGAAGAAGCTCCTGCAGCAGAAGAAACTGCAGCGGAAGTTACTGAAGAAACAGCTGAATAATTTGCACAATACGGGTTCAGTAATATATGTTATAACTCGGGAGGAGATACATAATGGATTGGACGGGGTTTAAGAAAGAGGTATTTAAGTTAACAACAATTGATCTGGATGCTTATAAAGAAAAACAGATGAAAAGAAGAATTGATTCATTGATTGCAAAGCATTCGGTTTCTTCGTATGATGAATATTCAAAAAAACTTTCATCTGACAAAAAATACTTCGAAGAATTTGTTAACTTCCTTACAATCAACGTTTCCGAGTTTTATAGAAACCCACCTCAGTGGAAAGTCCTGGAAGAAGAAATGTTACCTGAGCTTATGAAAAAATTCGGTAACAGACTTAAAATTTGGAGTGCAGCCTGTTCGACAGGTGATGAACCATATACTTTGGTTATGGTTTTGGCAGATTACGTTCCAATGGCAAATATAAAGATTATAGCAACAGATATTGATAGTGTTGTTCTCTCAAAGGCACAGGCAGGTCTTTATAATAAAAAGAGCGTAGCCGGTTTACCGCAAAAATACATTGATAAGTATTTTACAAAAATCGGCGACAGTAGTTATAAAATCAGTGATGAAGTCAAAAAATGTGTTGAATTCAAGAAACATGACTTGTTGAAAGATCCGTATCCGAAGGATTGCCATATGATTGTTTGCAGAAACGTTTTGATATATTTCACTGATGAATGTAAGAATGAAATATTTAAAAAGTTCAATCAGTCATTGGTTAAAGAAGGTATCCTTTTTGTAGGAAGTACAGAGCAGATGATGCAGTGCAAAACTCTTAACTATGACTCGAAAAGATCATTCTTCTATCAGAAAATTCAATAATTGGTTGAGATTTAAATGCGTGTAATTGCGGGAAAAGCAAGACGAATTAATTTAATAACGACTAAGGGCCTCGAAACGAGACCTACCACAGACAGAATCAAAGAAACATTGTTTAATATGATAAATCCGATTATTATAGATGCGATGTTTCTTGATTTATTCAGCGGAAGCGGTGCTATTGCCATAGAAGCATTGAGCAGAGGGGCAAAACACGCCACACTTGTTGAAAATGCCGCTGAAGCCATAAAATGTATTAAAAGCAATTTGAAGGCTACGAAGTTTGAAGATGAGGCGGAGCTTATTACCAAATCATTACCTTATGCTTTGGATTCTTTTACGACTTGCTATGATATTGTTTTTATGGATCCACCTTATAAGCTTGAAACGGAAGATGAGATTTTGCTTAAGCTTAAAGAGAACAAACTCGTAAACGAAGAATCTCTGATAATTTTTGAGGCTGATTTGAATCGAGATTTTGTATTTGTTGAAAAACTCGGATATCAAATAACAAAGGAGAAAAAGTATAAGACAAACAAACACGTTTTTCTTAGACTTGCTTAAGAAAATGAGTAAAGCGGTATATCCCGGAACATTTGATCCGGTAACTTTTGGTCACGTTGATATTATTGAGCGTGCTTCAAGGATGTTTGATCATCTGGTTGTAGGGGTACTCGAAAATAAATCAAAGAATCATCTTCTTTCACCCGAAGAAAGAGCTGATTTGATAAGAAAAGTCACTGATCATCTTGACAATGTTTCTGTTGAGATTTTTGATGGACTATCGGTGGATTTTGCGAAGAAAAACAAGGCAGCCGTAATGGTCAGAGGACTCAGAGCCGTTACTGACTTTGAATATGAACTTTCAATGTCGCAAACAAACAGAGTCCTTAATTGTGATGTGGATACAGTATTTTTGACAACTAATTTGGAGTTTGCTTATTTAAGTTCAAGTACTGTCAGAGAAGTTGCAGCATTTAACGGCGATATATCCAGATTTGTTCCTAAAGTCGTTCAGGATAAAGTTTTGGATAAAATTAAAGAGCGCAGCAACTAAAATAAAAAATGGAGATATGGTATGAGCAAGATTGAACAAATTATTTCTGAAATCGAGGAGTATATTGATAATTGCAAGTTTCAGCCTTTATCAAGCACGAAGATAATTGTCAATAAAGATGAAATGGATGAGCTTCTCAGTGAATTGAAGCTTAAGACTCCGGATGAAATAAAAAAATACCAGAAAATTATTGAAAATAAAGACGCTATTTTAAAAGATGCAAAGCTTAAAGCGGAAGCAATGATAGCGGAAGCAAATAAAAAAACAACTACGCTTGTAAGCGAACATGAAATAATGCAGCAGGCTTATGTTCAGGCTAATGAGGTAATTAAAAATGCCAATGATAAGGCAGAAGAAATTATCAACAATGCCGTAGCCGAAGCCAATGCATATAAAGAAGCCGCAAGCGAATATCTTGATAGTATGCTTGCAAGTATTCAGTCTCTTCTTACACAGACAATACAGGACACAAATGCAAGAAGCGTTGCTTTGATTGAAGCTTCAAACGCATATCATCAAGAATATAGTAAAACCACAAAGAACGGTCATGACAGTGTTGTTGAAGGTCTCGAAAAAACATTGGAAACAGTTATATTAAACAGAGAGCAACTTATCGGACCTCAAGAAACACAGGAGAGCGTGGAGGAAGTAAGTGCCGAAGCCATTGCTGATGAGCTGGAAGACTACACTGTAAATCTTGACGAGGAATAATTACTAAGGGATGTTTTACATCCCTTTTTAATATTGCCGGCTATTTGGCAAACAAAGAATAAAACAGCCCGAAAAGGTGATTTAAATGGAAAGAGTATTAAAGAATTTAAAACCGGAAAACGTATTTAGAATATTTGAAGATATTTGTAACATTCCCCATCCATCGGGACATACAAAGGCAATCAGCGATTATTGCGTAAATTTCGCAAAAAATCTCGGCCTTAAATACATTCAAGATGAATATGGAAATGTTATTATTTTTAAGGATGCCACGGCCGGATATGAAAATGCGAAAACGGTTATTGTTCAAGGCCATATTGATATGGTTCCGGATAAGATTTCTTCAAGCAATCATGTATTTGAGACCGATCCTTTGGAAGTTAGAATTGAGGGAAATTACATAAAAGCCAACGGAACCACACTTGGGGGAGACGACGGAAGCGGTGCTGTTTATGCACTTGCGTTATTGGAAGAAGACATTCCCCATCCGGCTCTTGAAATTCTTCTTACGGTAGATGAAGAAATAGGAATGATTGGTGCCACAAAAGCCGATTTATCAATGCTTAAAGGCGAGATTTTAATCAATATAGATTCCGAAATCGAAGGAGAGTTTACTCTTGGTTGCGCGGGTGGCGTGAAAGCGGATTTAAGCCTTCCCGTAGAACATGATGAAGAATTTGCGGGAGAAGATTACAGCCTTGTTATATCAGGACTTAAAGGCGGTCATTCCGGAATTGAGATTGATAAACAAAGAGCCAATGCCAATAACTTGTTGGCTATAGTTTTGGATGAATTATCAAATGATTTTGATATCAGACTAAAATATATATACGGCGGCAAAATGGATAATGCCATTTGCGCAAAATGCGAAAGCATTATAAGTATTAAGTCTTCGGATGAAAATAAAATTAAAAATAAAATATCCGAAATGGAAAAGGAATTAAAGCTGGAATACAATAAAAGCGATTCCGGGCTTTCAATAAGTTTTAACAAACTATCCGAGGAAACTGTTTCAAGTTTTGAGGGCATTTTCTCATCGGATGATATAAATAAGCTTAAAACAACATCAAAAGAGACAAATGAAAAGTTTATCAAATTCTTAAAGCTTGCTCCTTGGGGAGTCCAAGCTTTTGAGCAGGCGGATAAAGAAAAAGTTGAAACTTCCCTTAACCTGGGAATGCTCAGAATGAATGAATCCGATATTCGTTTTTGCTATTTGGTCAGAAGTTCCAACGGTGAAAAAAAGAAAAGACTTGCACAAGTTTTGGAGATTCTTATTAAAGATTTGGGCGGAAGCATTTCTTATTCCGGAGATTATCCGGCTTGGACATACAATCCGGAAAATGAAATTGCACCGATTATGACAAAAGTTTACAAAGAACTTACGGGAAAAGAGCCTGTTGTAAATATTGTTCATGCGGGTCTTGAGTGCGGAATCATTCTTTCCAAGACAAATGTTAAATCGGCTGTGTCCTACGGACCGAATATACCGGATATTCACACACCGAATGAAAGACTTGATATTGAATCAACCGCAAGAATGTACGATCTGCTTAAACGGACTGTTTCATCAATCAAGTAAAGCATTATCCAAATGATTATTGATAATAAAGAGAGATTTCGAATGAATTTTGCCAATATTTCAAGTGGCAGTGACGGTAATTGTACTTTGTTCCAAACAAGTAGTGTAAATATACTTATTGATGCGGGAATTTCAAAAAAACGTATTAATGAAGGTCTGAAAAAATTTGATTGTAATGTTTCCGAGATAGATGCAATTTTAATATCTCATGAGCATTCCGATCATATTTGCGCACTTTCGGTTATTGAAAACAAAGATCATATTCCTATTTATGCCACAAAAGAAACAATAGAAGAGATTAAAAGAAAAAAAGATTTTAAGGATGAAACGGAGTTTGTCGAAATAACGCCGGATAAAGCATTTAAGATAGGGGATGTGATGATAAATCCTTTTTCCGTATCTCATGATGCAGCAAATCCGATTGCCTTTAGGCTTGAATGCAAGAACAAGGCTTTTGGTGTTTGTACCGATTTGGGAATCTATGATGATTATATTATCGGTAATTTAAAAGGTCTTACATCACTTTTAATAGAATCAAATCATGATATAAGAATGCTTGAAACCGGGCCTTATCCTTATTATCTGAAAAGAAGAATAATGAGCAATAAAGGACATTTGTCCAACGAAAGCAGTGGCAGGCTTATTTCGGAAATAATGCATGATGATATGGAAAAGATAGTTTTAGGGCATTTGAGCAAGCAAAATAACTATGTGAATCTGGCTTTAGAAGCAGTTAAATGCGAAATAGATATGTCAAAAAACAAATATAACGGCAACGATTTCCCTATTATTGCGGCATCTCATGATACGCATACTTTAATATATTGGGATTAGAATTATGAGCCAATATATTATTGTGTTGGAAATATAAAAATAGGATTGTTTAGCGATTTAAGTAATTGACAATTATTTAACAATACATTAAGATAACTTAAAAAATGCGGTTAAAGTCTAACAAAGATTACGGAGGAAAACATGAGAAAAACCATTATAACTGTTATAGGTAAAGACACTGTGGGTATTATCGCAAAGGTTTGCACATATCTTGCTGATAACAATATTAATATTCTTGATATTTCACAGACAATTGTACAGGGGTATTTTAACATGATGATGATTACGGATACTTCAAATGTATCCAAATCGGTTGGCGATATCGCTGATGAGTTGGCAACAATCGGTGAAAAAATCGGTGTTCAAATTAAAGTTCAAAACGAAGAAATCTTTGATGCAATGCATCGAATTTAGTTTTAAAGAATATTTTTATAATACTATTGATTTAAAAGGGAATAATAAAATGATTAACTATTTTGAAGTAAATGAAACCAATGAAATGGTTGAACATGATAATTTGGACGTTCGTACAATTACCATGGGAATATCTCTCCTTGATTGCGTTGCCGATGATTTGGATACATTAAAGAATAATATATACAATAAGATTACAAGTAAGGCTGAAAATCTTGTGGAAACAGGTGAGAATATCGAGAAAAAATACGGTATTCCGATTGTAAACAAAAGAATTTCTATCACGCCTATTTCGCTTGTTTGCGGCAATGCCTGCAAAACGATAGATGATTATGTTGAAGTTGCAAAAATTTTGGATGAAGCTGCAAAGAAATGCAGAGTTAACTTTCTTGGTGGTTATTCCGCAGTTGTTTCAAAAGGTATGACACCTGCTGAAGAACTTATGATTCGTTCAATTCCAAAGGCTCTTGCAAGTACTGACTTTATTTGTTCGAGTGTAAATATCGGTTCTACAAAGACAGGTATCGATATGGATGCTGTTCGCCTTATGGGTGATATTATTAAAGAAACCGCAGAACTTACAAAAGAAAATGATTCTATCGGTTGCGCAAAACTTGTTGTGCTTTGCAATGCACCGGATGATAACCCTTTTATGGCAGGCGCATTCCACGGCGTAACAGAAGCAGATTGCATTATAAATGTCGGCGTAAGCGGACCGGGTGTTGTTAACAGTGCTCTTAAAAAGGTTCGTGGCAAAAGCTTCGAAGTTCTTTGCGAAACAATTAAAAAGACTGCATTTAAGATTACAAGAGTCGGTCAGCTTGTTGCAAAAGAAGCATCGGAAAAATTGGGTGTTCCTTTCGGAATCATCGATTTGTCTCTTGCTCCTACACCTGCTGTAGGTGATTCCATAGCCGAAATCCTTGAAGAAATCGGTGTTGAATATGTAGGAGCTCCGGGAACAACCGCAGCACTTGCTCTTTTAAACGATCAGGTTAAAAAAGGTGGCGTTATGGCATCTTCTTATGTAGGCGGTTTGAGCGGTGCATTTATTCCGGTTAGTGAGGATCAGGGCATGATTGATTCTGTTGAGGCAGGTGCCCTTTCAATAGAAAAACTCGAGGCTATGACATGCGTATGCTCTGTAGGTCTTGATATGATAGCCATTCCGGGAGATACAAAGGCCACAACTATCGCAGGTATTATCGCCGATGAGTCTGCAATCGGTATGATTAACCAGAAAACAACAGCTGTCCGTATTATTCCTGTTATCGGCAAGGGAGTGGGCGACACCGTGGAATTCGGTGGTCTTCTTGGTTACGCGCCAATTATGCCGGTTAGCAAGTTTGATTGTTCGGCATTTGTCGATCGTGGCGGAAGAATACCGGC
>CACZQX010000270.1 GCA_902783445.1 uncultured Lachnospiraceae bacterium | reverse complement strand
TATGTATAGAATATTTTGGTAAACAGGAGTAGTTTTATGAAGTCGCCTTCGAAGATATTGCCGAAAGGCTTGGCCGGAAAATTAATAATATTTATTGTAGCCTTTGTTCTTATCATGGGCGCCTTCTTCATGCTTGTTTTTGGTGTCCATTTGGTTGCTTTGCATAAGATGATTGTTTCCGAAGAAAAAAATCAATTAGAGCTTGTATCGACAGAATTCGGAGATTCTATGACAGAAATTACCGAGAACTACTTACAAAAGATTATTAATTCAGCAGTAGAGCGAAGCAATGATGAGTTCCGTATAGCCGCTGAAGATCTTCGAACATTAAGAAGCCAGGTTGAAGAAGTATTTAGGCATCCGGAGAATTTTAAACCTAAGGAAATATATCCGCCTAATAAAGAAAACGGAGATAATCCGGTAATGCAGCTTCTTGCGCCTAACGGTTATGAAAATATAAGTCCCGAAACCTATGAAATGATGCAGCGTCTGGCAAATCTCGAACCTATAATGAAAGGGATTTTGCTTTCCGAGGATTATTATATTGACAGTTATATCTCTACTCCGGACGGTGTAACCCTTTCTTACGATAGGTTATCGGAAGCAAAATTTGATGAAAACGGCAATATAAAACGCTTTGATGCCAGAGAAAGAGGCTGGTTTAAAGGTGCTTTGGAAGAAAAAGACGTTTTCTTTTCATCTACCTTAAAAAGCAGTTTGTACGGCTTTAATGAAATAGTTTACAGCGCTCCGGTTTATGTCGATGATAAGTTGGTTGCTGTATTGGAAGGCTGTTTGCATGTTGAAGATATGGCGAAGTATAGCAATGGAGAAGACCGTGGAATCGGAGAAAAAGGCTTTTCGATATTTATTAGTAAAGATGGTCAATTATCATCATCTCCTAGGGAAGAGGGAGAGTTGAAAGTCGCGGATGATATGACATTGGATATAAGAGACAGCGTAAATCCAAGCTTGAGTGCGGTTATAGATAAAGGTTTATCGGGAAACACCGGTGTTGAGATTGTAGAGGTTGATGGCGAGAAATACTATGCTGCATACGGCTATATACCTTTATCAGGTTGGTTGCAGATAATATTTGTATCGGTTGATGAAGTGAGTGATGCGACAAACAACCTTCTTTTGGCCATGGATGATAATTCGAAAGAGGTTATTTCAAAAGAAAACAAGTTTTTCAATTTATCCGTGGTTATTACCTTTGCGGCTTTGCTTGTTATGATTATTTTAGCAATAGTGGCTATTACAAAAAGGGCAAAAAAACGAGTTGAGCCTATTTCTCATATGACTGATAAACTGAGAGAATTAAGCGGTTTTAATATGTTCTTCGAAATGGAGGATATATACAAAACCGGTGATGAAATAGAAGTCCTTGCAAGGAGTTTTGAAAGCATGTCCGGAAAAATGCGAGACTATGTGGACGAACTTGTGGATGAAATGGTGGAAAAAGAAAGAGTTAAGACCGAATTGGATTTGGCAACAAAAATTCAGACCGATATGTTGCCGAATAATTTCCCTGCTTTTCCAAACAGGCCCGAATTTAACATATACGCAAGCATGACACCGGCAAAAGAAGTAGGGGGAGATTTCTACGATTTCTTCTTTGCGGGAGATAATCATCTGGCCATGGTAATTGCCGATGTATCGGGAAAAGGTGTTCCTGCCGCCATGTTTATGATGATGGCAAAAAGTATGATTCAAAGTCAAATGACCGCAAAGAAAGATGTAAAGACGGTTCTTGAGGATGTAAATAATCTTATATGTTCCAACAACCGTGAAAAAATGTTTGTAACGGTATGGATCGGTATTTTGGATATTGAAAGCGGCATCTTAACCGCATCCAATGCGGGACATGAGTATCCGATTTTTAAAGAGCCGGATGGTAATTTTGAAATTATTAAAGATAAGCACGGTTTTGTAATCGGCGGTAAGAAAAATATGAAATATACCGATTATGAAATACTGATGAAACCGGGATCGAAACTTTTTGTATATACCGACGGCGTGCCGGAAGCCATGAACGAAGAAAATGAGCTTTTCGGAATGGAAAGAACATTGTCGGCCGTCAATTTAAATGCCGATTCTTCAGCAGATATTATTCTTAAAAGCGTTGAAAGCGAAGTAAGAAAATTTGTGGGAAATGCAGAACAGTTTGATGATCTTACAATGCTTTGCGTGGAATACTTCGGAGCTGAAGGAAAACCGGACGATTATGAAGAAATAGTTCTTGAAGCGAAAGCCGAAAGCATTTTGGATGTTCAAGATCTTGTGGGCAAAAAACTGGATTTGTTGGCCTGCAGACCAAAAGCTCGAGCGCAAATCGATGTGGCAATCGATGAGTTGTTCGGAAATATTGCAAATTATGCATACGAAGGCGGCGAAGGTGAAGTAATTGTGGGTGTTTTGTGTGATTTTAAAAATCGCTCTATTGAAATAACATTTAAAGACAGAGGTGTGGAATTTAATCCTCTTGATAAGAACGCTCCGGATGTTACTCTTGCCGCAAGAAAGCGAAAAATCGGCGGTCTGGGAATCTTTGTTGTTAGAAATACAATGGATGACATGACTTACGAATACAAAGACGGACAAAATATTTTGAAAATCAAAAAGAATGTTTGAAAAAATTGCATCATATGAGTATTTTAGTTGGACAAGTGACTGATTAAATGGTATTCTATTTCTATAGGTTAAGTAATTGATTTGATTAAATATAAACATGATGCTTGGGAGGTAAGCGTATAATGCTTAACACAAATAAACAATTGGATAACGGAGAATTATTTATAACGCTTGAAGGAAGGTTGGATACTTTAACATCCCCGGGCTTCGATGAAGAACTTGAAGCAATGCTTCCTGATGTTAAAAAACTTACTCTGGATTTTAAAGATTTGGAATACATTTCATCTGCCGGACTCAGAACCATACTTGCGGCACAGCAGTTTATGGAAGATAACGATTTGCCAAATGTCATAGTTTTGAATATCAACGAAAATGTTCGTGAAACATTCGAACTTACCGGCTTTGACGAATTGGTAGAGGCTCATTGGGCGGAATAATTGAATTATTGAAATGAATGTTTGAAAAAGCCGGAAGTATTCGGCTTTTTCTTGTTTGGGGGTTTGCTATGCATAGAATTTACGAAAACGATGACATTACGGTGTTTTGGGATTCAGAGAGGTGTGTGCATTCAAGAAATTGTGTGATGGGTGCACCGGATAATTTTAATGTTAATAAAAAACCGTGGGTGAATTTGGAAAATGCCGATGCCGCAAAAGTATGGCAGGCATTGGATAAATGTCCGGATAAAGCTCTTTCTTGCGTCTACAATCACGATATCAAGGTGCTTTTGGAAGAAGATAATTGCAGGAGCGCAGCCTATGATGCCGGTAAAAAAATCGGGGAATGCGATTACAAGATTAACGGTGAAACAATAACAATGTTCCACACAGAAGTCGATCCGGAATACGGCGGAAAAAGCATTGCCAAAAGACTTGCCTACAAAGTCATAGAAATGGCGGAAAAGAAAAAATTGACCATAAATCCAACATGCTCATATGTGGCGAAGATTTTAGGGGAATAATAAACGTTTGGTTGATAATATATATTATTATGTTATTTGACAAGCGGTATACCATGATATAAAATAAATCTGTATTGAAAAAATCAAGGCTTTATAAGCTAATAAATATTTTAAACTAAAGCTGTTTAAATTCATAAATCTTAATATCGTTTCAAACATGTTTTTAATGATTGAAATAAAAGGAATCCGGTTAGAATCCGGAACTTACCCCAAAGCTGTAATTGGTTTGCTTATTTCATGGCGAGAGCCAACCATTAAGGGAAACCTTGAGAAGGTGAAATGAGTCGTGCCATAAGTCAGAAGACTTGGTATTAAGTGGGCACAAAGATGTGCAAAAATGGGAATGAAATGGCCGT
>CACZQX010000269.1 GCA_902783445.1 uncultured Lachnospiraceae bacterium | reverse complement strand
TGAACGGAGATTTTTATGAAGCGGCATTCACGGATGAAGAAAGAGAACTGATAGCAGAGACCGAGATCCGTACCACTTGGTCGGATAACTGCTCGCTCGGTGCCGAACTAATCGATGTGGAAACGGTCACTTACGAGAGTTTGGGATTTGTGTTTACTCAGGATTTTGGCAAGATTGTCACGACCGACAGGATCTTTATTCCGGATTTTGATGAAGATTTTCTCAGATATATGAAGGTTGAAAAAGGAAGCTGGTATATGTACGGGACTGATCTTCTCGCCAGGGCTACAGTCGCAAGCGGTGTGCCAAACGTACCATACGAACAGGATTCTTACGATGAAGCAAAATCTGTATGTTCCGAGGATGTAAATCTTGATGAAAGCCTGATAGGGGAAGAATTCGGAAACTATATCATAAGAACCGGCGGATCGATGACGATGCCCTGTAGGGCCGAAGACGGAACGTACACTGATGATTACTTCGAAACGATAGACACCACCTATTTTCATGTCATATATGGTTACGCCGCCGGATCATATTCACCATGGGGACTTCCTGAATTGACTGATAGGAACGATGTAGGTATCCGCCCCATGATGTGGGTTGAAGCAAATTAAACACCGCAATACATGTCAAAGCCCTGGGTCGTTCCCAGGGCTTTTTTCCGATTAAGAGTCCGATCATATATGAAGCCAATATTTATTCAGCTGCTTTAAACCATTCGGCAGCAAGGTATAACGGTACATTTACCATCCATTCCTGTTCTTTATATCCTGCCATGGATAATCTTACCGGTTTTAGTTCATTATTGCCTTCATATACTGTTTTTAAACTTTTTGATCTTAGGTTTTCTTCGGCTTTCACTTCTATCGGATATACATTATATTTTTGGATCACAAAATCTATTTCAAGAGTCGATTTTTCCCTTGAGTGATAATAAATTTCCTTATCGAGAGTTTTTAGTTCCTGAAGAACGAACTGTTCTGTAAAGGCTCCTTTATATTCAACAAAAGCGTTATTGTTTATTAATACATCTTTTGAATCTACGTCTACAAATGCACCCATTAATCCCAAATCAAGTATGAACAATTTAAATGCATCAAGATCCTCGTAGAATTTCAAGGGTTTTTCAACTTTCGATACCCTTATGACTTTGTAAACAAGTCCTGCATCGATCAACCATTGAATGGCGTTTTCAAATTCTTTTGCTCTTCCCCCTTTTTTTATTGCACTGTATATGAATTTTTTGTTTTCTTTAGCTAATTGAGCAGGGATTGAGTCCCAGACCATATTTGCTTTCGGCAAAATTCCCGTTGGAATATGTTTTGAAAAATCACGCCGATATTGGCTTAGTATTTGCTTTTGTATATTTCTGACTTCAAAAATATCTTGTTTTTCGATATATGATTTAACTACTTCAGGCATCCCTCCAACATAGTAGTATTGGCGCAATAATTCAGTAAATGTACTATTCAATGAAGACAATTCATTCCATCTGTGCTCTTCCATGGAGTTGATCAACACATCTTTTCCAAGCGCCATTAAAAACTCCTTGAATGACAAAGGATACAGATTTAATTCATCAACCTTTCCCACCGGAAAACCTGTGCCTTCATGCATACCTATCCCCAACAAACTACCGGCAACGGCTATATGATACTCAGGTGCTTTTTCGCAAAAATACTTTAATGATGTGAGCCCCGAAGAAACCACTTGGATTTCATCCAATATGATCAATGTTTTTTCGGGTTTTATTGTTTCTCCGGACAAAACAGAAAAACTACGGATTAATCGTTCTGTATTATAGTCAGAAAAGACAGACTTCATTTCCTCAACTTCATCACAGTTTATATATGCAACATTAGAATATTCATGGGATCCGAATTCTTTAAGGATCCATGTCTTTCCAACCTGGCGCGCCCCATTTAATATGAGAGGTTTTCTTTCTTTACTGTTTTTCCATTCTAATAATCTGGCATATATTAAGCGTTTCATGGCTTTTTACCGCCTTTCCAAAGATGATTATACACTTTTACAAGCGAATTTTCAACGGGACATTACACTTTTACATGCGAACATTTGACAAAACTCACACTTTCACAAACGAACAATGGTTGCCCTGTTACATTTTTTCGGGCGAATTTTGGCATTTTTGTCGAAATTTTTGAAGGATTGCAAAAAATTTAAAAAAAAATTTTCAATTTTTAAAACCTTTTGTCTTTCTGATTCGTAATTAAAGTAACAGGACCGGAGATGGTCATATCAGGAAGAAGATCCGGTTACAGATCAACCACTATTTATAAGGAGGGTGCGATTATGAAGAATAATAAGATTATTGTCACTCTGGCAACTGTTTTCACCGCTGTTATGTGTGCTGCCGGTTCCGTTAAGGCTGCTCCCGTTCAGATGGCTGACGGAAATGTTTTTGACGCGGAATTTTATGCGGCCGCCTACCCTGACGTTGTCGCTGCATTCGGAACTGACCCCAACACACTTTATATGCATTATGTAAAC
>CACZQX010000268.1 GCA_902783445.1 uncultured Lachnospiraceae bacterium | reverse complement strand
ATTTATGACGGAAATGGCCGAAAACGGTTATGTTTGCTTCGGCTTTGACAATTTGGGACACGGAGAAACCGCAGAAGAGGGAGAACACGGCTATATTGCCGATAATGACGGCTGGAAATGCCTTATTACGGATGTTTCGCTTTTTAACAAAGCAGTAAGAAAAAAATATGCCGAAAAATACGGCGAGATGCCTTGCATTCTTATGGGCCATTCCATGGGTTCTTTCATAGTAAGAATGGTTGCGGGCACGTACACTGATGTCTGGGATAAGCTTATTGTTATGGGCACAGGCGGTACAAACAGACTTACGGGTTTGGGTAAAAGAATTGCCAGAAATATTTACAAAAAGAACGGTCCGCGTTTTGTTTCAGACAAAATGGAAAAAATGGTTTTCGGTTCTTATACAAAAAAATTCGAAAGAGATGACGAAATCAGTTGGCTCAGCGTGGATAAGGCGATTCGCGATAAATACAGAGTGGATAAATTTTGCATTCCTAAGTTTACAATAAGCGCAATGCTTGATTTGCTTTATGTTCAGCAGGCAGCAAACTCGCCTATTTGGTATCGTTCAATGAGAACAAGCAAACCGATACTTCTTGTGTCCGGCGCAATGGACCCGGTTGGAGCATATTCAAAGGGTGTAAAAGAGGTTTACGAGCGTTTGAAGAGCATGAGAGCGGATGTAAGCATGAAGCTTTATGAAGGCGCAAGACATGAGATTTTGAATGATTTTTGCCATGATGAAGTGGTTAAGGATATTTTGGAATTTGCAGCAAAATAGTTTGCATTGAATCGTTTGCGAGTAGAAAGAAGTTTGTGGTGTGAGAAGAACAATTATAGCGGTATTGCTGGCTATGATAACGATTTTTCTTGTAATATTTATTCCTTACATGAGAGATTACGTAGGGCAATACAATATTGACAGTGAGGATACGTCCAAGTTGTCGGAGGACGAAAAATTTATATATCGTACTTTCCTAAGCGATGCGGGAAAGCAGGCTTATGACCAGGTTAAGGATTCTGTTAAGCAAATAAACACGGCGGTTGAGCTTTTTACACATCTTGATGAATCTGAAATTTCGGATGTAATTAATGCTGTTTATTTCGACCATCCGGGCTATTTTTGGCTGGATACGTCTTACAAATATTATTTGGATGATGAGGGATTGGTTGCCAGGGTTGAGCTGGAATTTAACATTCCTTCGGACAAAATAAAGGCAGCTAAAAAGAAATTTAACAAGGCGGCCAAGATTGTCCTAAAAGAGGCTAAGAAGCTTGAAAGCGACGGGGAAAAAGAAAAATATGCCCACGATTATTTGTTGGATAATGTTTCCTACGTGGATGATGCAAATCTTAATCAAAGTGCATACAGCGCACTTGTTGGGAAAGAGTCTGTTTGTGCGGGTTATGCGAGAGCTTTTCAATATCTTTTGATTAAACTCGGTATTCCTTGCTATACCTGCGTGGGAGAAGCAAACGGAGAAGACCATGCTTGGAATATAGTAATTATTGATGGGATTGCCTACAATGTCGACGTTGCTTGGGACGATCCTGAAAGCGGAAATGTTTCTGGAGAGATGAGTTATTACAATATTTCGGGCAACATAATATCTTTAACGCATACACGAAAAGGAATGTCCGAAAAGCTGCCGCAAACGATATAAAGGCAGCAATATGGCTGTATCTGTAATAACTGAGAATTTTTTTCTTGTAAATTAACATAACGTGTATTATAATTTAAATCAGGTTGCTAAATGTCTATTTAGTAATCTGATTTTTTCTTTTTGGCGGTTTTATGGCAGCGGCTTAATGTACCAATTTTGGAGGATGAAGATGTGTTGTCATTCAAATAATAGATATGGAAGGTATATAATATGATTTTTGGGAGAGAAAAAGAGCTGGAAGAGCTCAATACTATTTATGAGCGCGGCGGTTTTCGTGCCATCTGTCTTTACGGAAAGCGCAAAGTAGGTAAAACAACGATTTTGCAGGAATTTGCAAACGGCAAGAGAGTGGTTTACTTTTCGGCGCTGGAATCCTCGGGAAAACAAAATCTAATTCAACTTTCGGCGGCTATATATAAGGAAGCGCCGGTAAGTTCGGAATCGGCAAAACTTTTCAAAAAATATGATGAGGCTTTTAGATATATGCGCGATACTTTCGCAAGAGAAAGGATTGTGTTTATTATTGACGATTTTCAAAATCTTTTATCTTCGGATAAAGATTTTGCGGCAGGCTTTAAAAAGGCTATCGACAATGTTTTCAGAAGCACCAATATTATGCTTATTATAAGCGGTTCTCCGGAAAAAATAATGACGGATGCCATTAACGGCGAGAAAAGCCCGCTTTACAAGAAGTTTTCGGCTCAGATCCATGTAGAGCCTTTTAATTATATGTGGACAGCCATGATGGTGCCGGAATTCGGTCCGGAAGAAAAGGCAATCATTTATGGAATGACCGGAGGAATACCGGGATATATCACGCGCATAGACAGGAATGCATCGCTAAAAGAAAATTTAGTAAAGCTCTTTTTGAAGAACGATGCCTACCTTCAGGCAGAGCCTGATGCCATTATTCGTTCCGTAATCAGAGAGCCGGCTTATTACAATGCCATTATTGAAGAAATCGCAGACGGTGCGGCAACGGTTAACGACATTTCGGAAGCCACGGACCTTGATACGGCCACCACATCGACCTATATGAAGCCTCTTCTTAATATGGGAATTGTTAAGAAACACACGGCTTTGACGGAGGAGAACAACCGTAAGAAAACCCTTTACAAAGTGGAGGATTATGTAATTGCTTTTGCTCATAAAATGGATATGAACAACAAATATCTTCGCGGTACCGTGGATTTCGATACGATTTATGATGTAGCAATCGCCCCGGCATTGGATTATTATATGCAGGATGTTTTCCATGACATGTGCATCCAGTATCTGGAGGAAAAGAACAGACAGCGTGAGTTGCACTTTAAGTTCGAGCGTGTGGGCCGTTGGTGGGGCAAGGATAAAAAGACCGGCAAAGCCATGGAACTGCCTTTGTTTGCTCTTAACGACAGCGACGAAAAAGCTTTGTACGGAAAGTTTAAATACGCTTCCGAGAAGATGGATATCGAGGATGTTTTCGACCTTATGGAAACAGCCAAGAAAATGAAAGAGTATGACAATAAGTTTTATATCGTTTTTTCCAAGAACGGATTTACCGATGATGTAACGGAGATAATTGATGGATACAAAAACTTTAAACGAGTTACTTTGGAAGACATGTATTCGTTCTTTTAGAAAATGATATGTTTTTTATGGCGACACAAT
>CACZQX010000267.1 GCA_902783445.1 uncultured Lachnospiraceae bacterium | reverse complement strand
TGCCCTTATCCATAATGAGGATGCGATCACAAATCTGCTCAACTTCTTCCATATAGTGAGATGTGTAAACGATGGTAGCGCCCTTTGCATTAAGTTCTTGAATGCCTTCCAAAATGCGGTTTCGGCTTTGTGGGTCAACCGCTACCGTCGGCTCGTCAAAGAAGATGAGCTTTGGTTTATGAGCAATGCCGCAGGCAATGTTAAGACGCCTGAGCAATCCGCCGGAAAGTTTCTTCGGATGGAACTTCTTGTAATCTTCCAAGCCTACGAATTTGATGGCATCTTCAACGTATTCTTTTCTGACTTTCTTTTCTTTTATATATAATCCGCAGAAATAATCGATATTTTCGTAAACCGTAAGCTCGTCAAATACGGCAACGTTTTGGAAAACAACGCCTATATCCTTTTTGATGTCGTATCTGGTCGGCTTCATTTCCTCGCCGAAGATTTTGATATCACCCTTATCGAAACTAAGGAGAGATAAAATGCAATTAATGGTTGTTGTTTTTCCCGAACCGTTAGGCCCCAGGAGTCCGAATATTTCGCCTTCCTTAATGGCAAGTGAAAAATGATCCAGTGCCAAAAGCTCTTTGTAACGTTTAACAAGATTGTTAACTTCTACCGCGTTTTTCATAATTTCTATCTCCTTTATAAAATCGCTTTTGTAAATTTCTTGATTATATATTACAAAAATGTGCCGCAGGCAAACAGTGTCATGGGTCACATCATTAGATGACAAATGTCACATTTGGGTTTATAATTTTGATATAAACTAGCATTCGCGGCGGAAATGCGGTGATTTGCTTTTAATCAGCTAATTGGTTTGTTAATGGGGTAAAAATGGGAAACAATATTTTCAGGCTTTTAATCTTGGCCGTAAGCATAATTATATATTTCATGCGCTTTGATTATGGGGTTTATATCCTGGCGCTTCTGCTGGTCGGTCTGATATTTTCATATACGGATGTGATATTTGACGGCTTTAGCCGTTTTACAAACAACAAAGTCAATAACTTGGTTAAAAATCTGACCTTGTGTGCATTTTCGATTGCGGCATGCTTCCTTCCGGAGCTATCCGTATTTTTGCCTATGTTGGGAATATGCTCGGTATTGATGGAAATAAGGCTGTCCTTGGTTTTTGAACTGGGAGCTTTGCTGTTTAACTTCGTCTTGCATATAAGTCCGGAAAGCGCTTTGACACTTTTGCTGTTCTTTGTGGCATCTATGGGAGCAAGGTTCTTTGAAGGAAACGAAATAGCAAACGAAAGTTTAAAAAAGCAAAGGGATTATTCCAGGGAATATGAAATGCTTTTGGAAGAAAAAAACAATGCTCTTAAAAAGCAGCAAGATGATATGGTATATACCGCAACTCTCAAGGAGCGTAACCGAATAGCCCGTGAAATCCATGACAATGTGGGCCATATGTTAACAAGGTCCATCCTGCAGCTGGGGGCCATAAAAGTAATAAATCAAGATGAAGCCATAAATGAGCATTTGGACGGCCTGGCAGATACTTTAAATCAGGCAATGACCAACATCCGCTCCAGCGTTCACGACCTCCACGACGAATCCATCAACTTGGAAACGGCAGTAAAGGAAATGACCGATAAAATAGAAGGCTTTGAAGTGCGCTTTGACTACGATATGAGCGAAAACATCCCTCGTGACCTTAAATATGCATTCATCGCCATTATAAAAGAGGGCATTAATAACACGCTCAAGCACTCAAACGGCGATACGATAAAGATATCCATAATAGAGCAGCCCGGATTTTATCAGCTGACATTTTCGGACAACGGAAGCGATGTGGATATCAACTATTCCTCAGGTATCGGCCTGTCAAATATAAACGACCGTGTTAAGCAGATGCGAGGAAATTTGCGAATAACAACAGATAATGGATTTAGCATAATGGTTACAGTGATGAAAAACAATTAGTATTAATTATTATTGATAGGGAGAAATCAGCAAATGAGAATTGCGATTGTAGACGACGATTCCTTAGTGGGATTATCATTAAAAACAATATTGGAAGCAAAGGGATGCGAGGTTGTGGCTCTGGGAAAAGACGGCCATGAGGCTATCGAGCTGTATGACAAGCACTTTCCCGATGTGCTTCTTATGGACATCCAGATGCAGGGGATGAACGGACTTGATGCGGCGGGGGTGATACTTAAAAACCATCCCGAAGCAAGAATCCTTTTGCTTACGACTTTTTCCGATGATGAATATATAGTAAAAGCCCTAAAACTTGGGGCAAAAGGTTACATCCTTAAGCAAAATTTCGACTCAATCTATCCCGCAATCACCGCAGTGGTTAACGGACAGACCGTGTTTGGAGATGAGATAATGAACAAGATTCCAAACCTTATGACAAACGAAGGTGGAGGTGAATCTTACGCGGAATTTGGCTTGTCCGAAAAGGAATTTAACATTATAAGGCTTGTGGCAGACGGCCTTAATAACAAAGAAATCGCGGAAAAACTGTTCCTCGGGGAAGGAACGGTGCGCAACTATATCAGCACAATTCTTGAAAAGCTGGATCTAAGAGACAGAACCCAGTTAGCGGTATTTTATTACAAGCATTTTAACTAAGGTTGAATTAAGAAGAAGAACTCCCGGGAGATTCCCGAGAGTTCTTTTTTAATATGCAATTAATTGCACGTTAACAAGGGATAACTCTTTTAACATGCAACAAGTTGCATTTTGAGTAAAGACATGCTATGATGAGTTTAATAAAGAAAAGCAAGGGGGATTATGATGGTTATTAATGATAATCTTTTCTCAAATGCAATATTGAAGGAAATAAGCACAAGATTTAGAGACTATAGAGTTGACTACCCTTTGACACAAAAAGAACTGGCCGATTTGTCGGGAGTGTCGGTGCGAAGTATAAGCCGTTTTGAGGCAGGCGAGGATATAAATCTCAGCAATTTTATCAAGCTTGTAAGGGCGGTCGGTTTGACGGATAATCTTGATTATTTGATTCCTGACGGCACAATCAGGCCGAGTTATTTGCTTAGGGAAAGCAAGCCAAGATACAGAGCAACTCCGATAAATAAGCGTGGTAGCAAGACTGAGTGGAAATGGGGCGATGAGAAATGAGTAGCTTTGCAAAAGTATATTTGTGGGATAGTTTAATAGGAGTTATATCTCTTGAGGATGACAAAAGAGTGGTTTCTTTTGAATATGACAGAGATTTTCTAAACAGTGGAATTGAACTGTCGCCACTTCACATGCCTCTTTCGCGTAGGGTGTATTCGTTCCCGTCTTTGCCATACGAAGCATTCAAAGGACTTCCGGGAATGCTTAGTGATTCTTTGCCTGACAAATTCGGAAATGCTGTAATAAACGACTGGTTGGCAAGACAAGGAAGAACGGAAGATTCTTTCAACGTTGTGGAAAGGCTTTGCTATACGGGAAAACGCGGAATGGGAGCACTTGAATATGAACCGAGTAATGGACCGCAAGAATCGTCTGAAAGCGTAAATGTTTCAAAACTTGTTGAATTTGCCTCGAAGGTATTAAAAGATAGAGAAAGCGTACAAATAAAAGCAGATGACAACATGGCCTCGAATATGCTTTTGAAACTTGGAACCAGCGCCGGTGGTGCAAGGGCAAAAGCAATCATTGCTTGGAATAAAGAAACAAATGACATTCGCTCCGGCCAAATTGATGCAGGCAAGGGATATGAGTATTGGCTAATGAAGTTTGACAGTGTGTCGGGTAACGGAGATCATGGCCTTGAGGATGAGCCGGAATATACCTTGATTGAATATGCCTACTATCTTATGGCAAAAGACGCGGGTATTACTATGAATGAATGTAATATTTTTAGCGAGAACGGCAGAAGTCACTTTATGACAAAAAGATTTGATAGGGGTGAAAACGGCGAAAAAATACACATGCAGACGCTGGGAGCACTGGCACATATTGATTATAATACTCCCGGATTATGCGGTTATGAGCAGGCGGCTGCGTATGCAAGAAAAATCGGTGTAGTACAAAAAGACATTGAAGAATTGTTTAGACGAATGGTGTTTAATGTGTTGGCGATAAACCAAGATGATCATGTAAAAAACATTTCGTTTTTGATGAATAAAAAAGGAGAGTGGAGTTTGTCTCCTGCTTATGACCTTACATATGCGTATAATTCGAACAATATTTGGCTTAAGGCACATCAGATGACAATCAATGGAAAAAGCTCCGGGCTTAATGACGATGATCTTATAAGCGCAGGCAAAAGTATGGATATATCATCAGCAAAATGCAAAAGAATAATTGATGAAGTTGAGCGGGTTATTAAAAAATGGCCGGAGTATGCCGACCGAGTGGGAATGTCTGATTTAACAAAGAAGTCGGTAAAAATAGTAGCTCATGAAATGTGAGAAAAATAAAAAAAGTGGATCATAAAACGTGATATATATTGAAAAAGTGGCTCACGAAATG
>CACZQX010000266.1 GCA_902783445.1 uncultured Lachnospiraceae bacterium | reverse complement strand
TCGTTGTTTACATCAAACTTGCTTGCAACGGCAATTGCAGCCATTGCATTGTATGCGCTGAATTTGCCCGGAGAGCTGATTTCAAAGTCACCTTTAACAACGCCGTCCAATGTTATGTCAACCCCAATAAAGCCCGGTTTTGACACATATCTTATGTCAGTGCATCTAAGATCTGCCTTTTCGTCTTGCCCGTAAGATGTTATATCGTAGCCTTTTCCTTCTTCAACCATTTTGTCATAACACTCATCGTCAATATTTGCGATTGCATGCTTGCATTGATTAAACAAAGTGCTCTTCCAGAAAATATAATCATCAAGATCTTTATGCTCATTTTCACCAATATGGTCCGGTGAAAGATTTGTAAATACGCCTATGTCAAATACAATACCCGCCGTTCTTTTAAGCATCAAAGCCTGTGATGATACTTCCATTACAGCCACATCACAGCCTTCTTCCACCATCATGTTCAAAATGCGGTTGATCGTGTAAGAATCCGGTGTTGTATTAATAAGGTGTTCGTTTTTTTCGCCGATAAACCATCCCATTGTGCCGATAACACCGACTTTATGACCGTGTTTTTCAAGAATGCTCTTAATCATAAAGCTTGTGGAAGTTTTACCCTTTGTGCCCGTAAGTGCAACGCTTTTGATTTTCTTATGAGGATAGTCAAAATAGCTTTCGCTGACAAGAGCAAGGGCAAGCTTTGTATCTTCAACTTTAATGACCGCAAGGTCGTTTAAGGAAAGCCCCGACTCAATAAGCTTGCTCATTGTTTTTTCTTCATTTTCGATAATGAGAGCTTTTGCTCCGGCCTTTACCGCGTTTGCCGCATAATCGTGTCCGTCGGATTCCGCACCCTCTATACAGACAAACAAGTCTCCTTCCTCAACTTTTCTTGAGTCGATTTTTATATCTTTTATCTCAAGTTTTTCTATATCGCAAGGACTCTCTCCTTCCTTGTGAATGCTGACTTGTCTGAATTCAAGATTTTCAACTAGTTTTTTTAATGTCATTGTCTGATTACCTCTTCAAATTCCTCTGCGCTCATAAGCACTTTTCTGGCTTTCGAACCTTCGTCCGGTCCGATAACGCCAAGCTCATAAAGCTCATCTATTATTCTTGCGGCTCTGTTAAAGCCTATTCTGAAACGTCTTTGCAGCATGCTTGATGATGCCTTGTCCATTTCTATAATAAGGCGTCCCGCGTCGGCAAAATAAGGGTCTCTTCCGCTGTCTTCGTTTGATGTCTGACCCTCTGTGTTATTTTGCGCAGCTGCGCCCGATTTTATTGATTCACCGATGCTTTCGTCGTAAACCGTATCCTCTGCGTTTGATTTTAAGAAATCAACCACATTTGCAACCTCCGAGTCGGATACAAAAGCACCCTGCACTCTGACAGGTTTAACATATCCCGAAGGATAGAAAAGCATATCGCCGTTACCGAGGAGCTTTTCCGCACCGTTCATATCGATGATGGTACGCGAATCCGTTCCCGATGATACAAGAAGGGCCGTTCTTGAAGGAATATTTGCCTTAATAAGACCCGTAACCACGTCAACCGACGGTCTTTGAGTCGCGATAATAAGGTGGATACCCGCCGCTCTTGCAAGCTGAGCAATACGACAGATGGATTCCTCAACGGCTTTTGCCGCAACCATCATAAGGTCCGCAAGCTCGTCGATTACAATAAGAATCTGCGGCATTTTTTCGGGAACATCCTCGCCTTTTGCCGCAAGTTCGTCAAGCTTGTCATTATATCCCTTAAAATCTCTGACATTCATTTCGGCCAAAAGCTGATAACGTCTTGTCATTTCAGCCACGGCCCAATTAAGAGCGCTTGCCGCATTCTTAGGGTCCGTTATAACAGGATGCAAAAGATGCGGAATACCGTTATAAACACCAAACTCAACCACCTTAGGATCCACTATCAAAAGTTTAACCTCCGACGGTTTTGCCCTATAAAGAATAGTCATAATTATTGAATTTGTAAAGACCGATTTTCCCGAGCCCGTGGTACCGGCAACCAGCATATGAGGCATCTTTGCAATGTCCGCCACAACCACCTTGCCGCTTATGTCTTTACCTGCCGCAAAGGCAAGTTTTGAAGGGTGGTTTTTAAGTTCCTGTGACTCCAAAAGCTCTCGCAAAAGAACAGTATTTCTGCTGTTATTAGGTACTTCTATACCTACTGCGGCTTTGCCCGGTATAGGTGCTTCTATACGAATATCCGCCGCCGCAAGATTAAGTTTGATATCATCAGCAAGGGCCGTAATACGGCTTACTTTCGTACCCATTTCCGGCTGCATCTCGTATCTTGTAACGGATGGGCCTTGGCTTACATCCGTAATGGTTACTTTTACGCCGAAGTTTGCAAGAGTCTGC
>CACZQX010000265.1 GCA_902783445.1 uncultured Lachnospiraceae bacterium | reverse complement strand
TTTATTGTACGTGCATATTTATTAATATACAATTCTATGGCTTTTTCGATTGACACTATTCCGCTATGAATCTCGATATTGGTATATTCACCCTCTGTCTTATCGGGGTTGCTTGCAGCTTCTTTTAGATAGTTTTCCGTTTCTATCCGGACAAGGTTCGGAAGATGAGAAAATTGGTAATAAGCATCATAATGTGTACTCGGATAGTGAGAGATGAAGGATCTGTACACAGGTAATACCAGTTGAACAACAGGCCTTGTACGTGCTTCTAAAGCTGCCTGAGCAGAAACAGGGAAAATACTAGGATTAAAAATCCCTCTTCTTTCCAGATTTTCCTTTATCTTTGTCAATGCCCCCTCAACACTCTCTTCTTCTGGGTTAAATCGATCCATCTGATTGATAGCAAAAATATATCTGTCACGAGATTGCTTTCCACCTTTTTGCATGCAGTCACATACATAATCAAGAAAGGCCTTCTCATCATCAACACCAAGGTTATCTGCTCGCATAACAAACAAGACCAACGATTTATCAGAATCAGCTAACATCTCATATGTCATTGCTTTGTGCCTTTTGTCTGCAGAATTGTTTGGTCCTGGAGTATCTACTAAGACTAATTTCATTCCAACAGAATTAACACAAGGTATTCGTCCTTCGATGTCGATTGAAGAAATTTTGTCGTTTTTATTCCATTCCTTCATTTTGGAATATGTCAGGTTGTCTTCTTTTTCGAGAGGCTTGTTGTTACTGTCATATGCGACACCTCTATACCCATCAATATCTGTGTCTATGACGTTAACGATAGTTGCAGTAGTCGCTTCTGCGGCTACAGGCATAAGTTTATGGTCTAATAGCGCATTAATTAATGTGGACTTACCAGAACTCATAGTTGCAACCACATTTATTTCAAAGCGAAGATTCTTGGCCTTTTCGAATGCCTGAATGATCGATTTGTCTTTTAATTGAGGAACAGGACCATTTTTGATCTCCGTGAAAATTCTGTCCACTTCATTTTCTGTTTCCGAAACGCTTGGAGTGCAATTGTGCTTAAACTCTTTTATAGCAATTCCAACGTTAGGAGCAGAAAGACCCGACTTCAAATCTTCAAAATCAGCAAGCGTCCCGGTAAATTCTATTGAGAAGTTCTTGTCTTGATACTCACTCACAAGAATTGTGGGCAACTCTCCTGCCCATTCCTGAATCCGTTTCTCGCCAAAATTCAGCGAACTATTCTCTTTTGGTTTCTTTCCATCTACAAGAACTTCCGTTGTCTTTGTAAATGGATTGTACTTGATTTTGACTTTTTTCATATAAACTTATAATGCTTTAATTAAACTTTCTAATATTGTAATGCCTGTTTTTGTTATTTCACTATTATTCCAATTGGAATCTTGACAATATTTTGCCAAATTATAATAGTCGTATTGAAACTGATACTTTAAACTATCCATCTGTATTTTCTCTTGTCTACTAAGTTTACAATTGTTTGTACTCAATTTCAAGAGTAATGCATAATATGCAGAAAGAGGGGTTACTTGATATGTCTTTTTCTTTGTCCTAACGAGTTTTGCTAAACTGTCTAATGTGTCTCGTATGGAATCATCCTCTGGATTGAAGCGGTCTAATTGATTTAGAACAAATATAATGGGTTTCTGTGTATGTTTTAAGACGAAATCTCTTAGAGTAGCCTCGTCTTCTGTGTTAAATTGGAGACTGTTCACTACAAAAATAACTGCATCGTAATTATTAGACAAAATCGCTTTTCGTGTGATTTCCCCGTGGCTTTTGTTTCCACTATAGTTGGTGCCTGGTGTATCTATAAAACAGATTCTGCATTCAGATAAGGAGGAATTAAAATGCAATCCTGCTTCATTGAACTCTCCCTTTTGCGGAGACTCTATAGCATAGCTATACAAGAATCTTCCATCTTCTCGTTTAACAATGATACCATCAGCTGAAGGTTTGTTGTACAGATAGCACAATTTGTTCGTACATGCAGTGTTTTTAACTGCATTAATGCGATAACCGACAAGGGCATTGATAAGCGTAGACTTCCCAGCACTCATTGTTGCTACCACAAGAATTTTTTTTAACGGCTTACGATTGAATGTTTCATTATCCTTTTGGTGTTTCAGTAATTCAGTTGGGATTTTTTTCTGCGTTGCTTTTCCCCAATTAGCATAGACATCCTTTAGGATTTGCCGTGAAATAATATCCCTAACGTTCTCATGCAAAAAAGAATATGTACATGTTACCAGTTCGGTATTAAGAGTTGATGCAAGATAAAAGCAATCAAAAACAAATATCCTACGCATAGAAAAGAATCGAAAACCATCACGTTTTAACGAGGTCGCCGTCTTTATTTGCGAGTAATTCTTAGTGCACTGCCAACAGGAAACGGGAAGTGTAGGGATGATGGAACGTGCCCAAACTTCAAATACGAGTTTCGCCCGAACGTCTTTTTGGGACATATAGCACATAAATTCACCCAAACCCATCACATATTGTATTTTGAACTTCTCTTTCAGTTTGCAAATGGGATGGTTCTTGATGCTAAACGTATGTGTCAAGAAGTTGTCCATATTACTACATCACATGCTTGTCTGTTTCTTCTACGTTTCGTTTGATTTCTTCTAAAGAATTATCTTGACCTTCAAACAATTTATCTGGGATTTCTGCTTGTAAACTTTCACCCGAATCAATGAGTTCGGGATTGCTTTTTATATCTGAAACTATTTCTAAGAGTTCCTGTAATTCTTCGTTATCCAAGCAGTTCCCTATTATATTCTCTTCAATAGGGATTGCATTACCATCAATATAGGCAGCAAGCATTTCATCAGAAATGAAATTATCAAAATTATCCATAATAATCCTCCTTTCTACCCAT
>CACZQX010000264.1 GCA_902783445.1 uncultured Lachnospiraceae bacterium | reverse complement strand
TTAAATACCACTCGCCCGCTTCCTGCACATATTCAACGTCATAAATCTCTACGCCGTTTTCCCTGCATATGGGCTCTAACATTTCGGTAGCCTTTGCTTCATAAGTCTCTCTTTTGGACATATTCTACCTCCGAGCATTTATTGGCATAAAAAATGTGAGCTCCTCAAAGCTCACTTACTTTCTACATATTACGGATAAAGGATAACACCCTTCTTTACTTTTTTCAACCCCTTTTTCTTATAAATGTGACAAAAATGTAAGGAGTTTGGCCTTATTTGTAACAAAAAAAGATGGAAAGATTTATTAAATTGCTTTAGTATTTCTTTAGTCATTTTAAAAATCTTTATGTTTTCTTTAGATTTATATACGCATTTTCTTTACCAATCTAAAGTAACATACTTGATAAGAAAAAGAATGATACTATGAGGGTGAAAATGAACATATTAATACTTACAGGCCGCTTTGGAATGGGGCATATTAAGTGTGCCGAAGCCATCAAAGAGGAAATTATCTCCAAATATCCCGATGCAAACGTAACGGTTGTTGACTTTTTAAGCTTTTGCTTTCCAAGGCTTTCAAAGGCAATTTACAAAGGTTTTGAGCTTTGCGTATTTAAATTTCGGGATGCCTATAACAAGCTTGCCAGGTTTTCAAATCACTTGGACTGTATTCCCTTTAAGCATGTTATCCACAGCCACATAAGAAAGCTTTTAAAAACTTACAATCCGGACCTTGTTGTTGCGGATCTTCCTATGTGCGTTCAATACTATTCTTCCTATAAAGAAAAAGAAAACGTAAACATACCTTTTTATGTGTACATCACCGATATCACCATACACAAAGACTGGATATCAAAAAGCGTGGACAAATATTTTGTGGGAGACACCGTTTGTAAGTCAGAGCTTATTTTAAACGGAATTAACCACAGACACATTCATGTATGCGGTATTCCCGTATCAAATTCATTTGCAAAAAAGAGTAAAAGCAAAAAATCGGGTGCAAAAGTATCGATTATGGGCGGAGGCCTTGGCTTAATTCCTTATAAAGAAACGATTCTTTCAGCTTTAAACAAAGAAACCGGCATAAGCACCACCATCATTTGCGGCAAAAACGAAGAATTAAAAAAAGAAATAAAAGAAAACTATAAAAACATAAAGGCCATAGGCTTTACAGATAACGTAAGCGCTTATTTAAAGGAGTCTGACGTTATAATCACTAAGCCCGGAGGCATCACTACATTTGAAGCAATCAAAGCCCGTACTCCTCTCTTTGTTATCGAGCCAACCCTTGAGCAAGAGCTTGGAAACTCTGACTTTATAGCAAAAATGGGACTTGGAGTAGTGGTTAATAACAAAGAAAACTTCTTAGTCGCAGACTTAATTAAGTTTATTCAAAACAGAAGAAAAATAGATGAAATCAAAGAAAATATGAAAAAGCTTTCAGATGGCTTTGAAAGCCCAAGTCCCGTAGATTACCTGGCGGCCTAAAGCTTTTGTCATTAACTTAGGAGATAAATAAAACTTGAAACCTTGTAACAAAAAATCAGTATACATAGGTGTACTTTTAATGGTAAGCGTTGCAAGCCTTACCATTTATGTATTGTCAAAAGAATTTGGCCTTAATATGGTGTTATCGGTACTTAAACGCATAAATCCCTTGTTTTTAATTCCGGCTGTTTTCTGCATGCTTATGTTTTCTTTGGGCGAAGCCTTAAACATAAGAATCGGCCTTAATCTTTCAGGCTACAAAACAGGTATTGTTAGTGCGCTTAAATACGCTTATACGGGATTTTTCTTTAGCTCCGTAACGCCCTCCGCATCAGGCGGGCAGCCCGCTCAAATCTATGCCATGCACAAGGATAAAATTAAAGTATCCCATGCTTCATTCTCACTTTTCCTTGAGCTTATAGGATATGAAGTGGCTTCTATATCAATAGCCACCCTAGGCCTTATAGTTTCTTTGGTATCACCCCTTAAACTCTTTGAAGGCTTAAACATAGGATGGGTGCTTATCTTAGGTTTTTCCCTTAACTTTTTACTTCTTACATGTTTACTTCTTATCATGTTTTCAAAGAAGGCAGTCAAGGTAATCGCTTCGATAATAATAAAAACGGTATCTTTATTCTCAAAGAAAAAAGATACCAAAATGAAAGTATTAAAAATTTTTGCTGAATACAGAGTAAGTGCCAAGCGCTTAAAAAAGAATAAGCTTGTGCTTGCAAAAATTATCCTAATATCCTTGATTCAATTTGTGTCTTATCACTCAATTACATACTTTTGTTACAGAAGCTTTAACTTAAATGAAAGAAGCTTCTTTGAAATGATGAGCCTTCAGGGTCTTTTGTTTACCTCCGTATCCTGCATTCCTCTCCCGGGAAGCTCCGGGGCTATGGAAGGAGGCTTCGGTCTTTTGTTTAGAAAGGTGTTTTCAAACGGTTTAATCGGAAGTGCCATCGTTTTATGCAGACTTATAAGCTTTGCGCTTCCCCTTATTCTTTCAGGCACCTTCATAGTGTTTGCAAGAAGACCTTTTAGGCTTAAATCCTACGAAAAGTAGGTTACCTGCTCACCCTGTTTAAATACTTATCCCAGGTTACTATCACACTTGTAGCCTCTATGGATAGTAAGTAGCTGTTTCCTTGAGTGCCATCCTCTTCACTCATTTCCACTTCACAGATATAAGTGTTTTCATTCTTTTCTATGCCCGGAAGGTAATTTCCGGGTATTGTTTTAAGTAAGCTTTCCCATTCTACCTTAACTACAGGTTCATCCGGAACTTCTTTTATTAAAACAGAATCGGCGTTGTAATACTTAAACCCCACCTTAACAATATCTTTAAGCTTTGAATCCACAAATTTAATCTTTGCGGGGCCTGCAAAGCTTTCCGTAAAGTTTGAATTTTGGGAATTGTTTTCTTTTACAATCAAAGCTTCTACATTAAAAATAAGGCCGTCTTCTGCTTTTTCAATGTCCGAAATAACACAGTCTGTGTAGGAAAATTTATCTGTTTCATCAATACTTTTAAACATAATCAACCTCTAAACAAAAGGATTATAGAATCTACTCTTATTAATAATATTTAATAATGCAGCAATTACCACAAGCAAAACGCAAAATACCATGGCACAAACATCCGAAGCCTTAAAGGACCTTCCCATATACCAGGTGCGCTTTTTGTTTTTGCCAAAGCCTCTAAGTTCCATTGCATTGGATACGATTTCAACCCTGTCCATACTGGTTAAAATAAGGGGAATCAAAATGGAGGCCGCACTCTTAATTCTGTTTATTAAGGTAGCCTT
>CACZQX010000263.1 GCA_902783445.1 uncultured Lachnospiraceae bacterium | reverse complement strand
TTAAATTCTAATTCACTATCTCCAGCCCATCTTCTTCCACATGGCACTGCAAAAACCACACTTCAACCCCTGCGGCTTTTGCTTCATCAAGGGCCACGCCGAATTCAGCGTGTGTGTTTATGTTTGGACGAACTTCTGTGATGCCATCCATTTGAATTACAAAGGCAAGTATTGCATGGAATCCTTCTTTCGCAGCTTTTGCAAGCTCCCTTAGGTGCTTTATACCGCGCTCGGTAGGGGCATCCGGAAAATAGCCGATTCCGTCCACTTCCAATGTGCAACCCTTAACTTCCATCAAAATTTTTTCTTTTCCCCGCTCCATATAAAAATCTATACGGGAATTTCCATATGTATATTCCGGACGCATCATATCGTAATTTTTATCAGCAAGCCATTCTTTAACCAGTTTATTGGGCGCCTGACTGTCGATGTTTATTAAAAGACCGTTTGATTTTTTAACCGCCACCAAGTCATATTTTGTTTTTCTTCCCGGAGTCCCCGGGGCATCAAGCCACACATCGCATCCGGGAATCAAGAGTTCTTTACAACGGCCCGTGTTTTTAACATGCACCGTTTCCGTATGTCCGTCTATTTCCACTTCCGCAATAAAACGGTTGGGCCGGTTTATAAATTTAGCTTTTGTAATGTTAGTATATTTCATCTAATGCATTTTCCTCGTCGTGTAAACAAATCACTAAAAGCTTTTCAAAAAAACAGTACTTACACCCGGTAAGCACTGTTTAAACACATTTAAATTAATCTTCGAAATCAACATCATCGAAATCTTCAGCTTCGTTTTTCTTGCCTGCGATTTTGTTAATCAAATCAGGCACCATATCAATAAGCTTGCTAAAGATATCGGAATCTTTCACGCTTACAAGTTTTGCGGAACCGTTTTGGATAACCAAAAGTGCCGAAGGCGTAACCTTACCGCCGATACCGCCGCCGCAGTTTTCTTTCTTCTCGCCGTCAAATGCTCCGGCGCCCGCACCAAAAGATACCTCCGCAAGCGGTAAAATTATTGTTCCTTTAATTTCTATAGGTTCACCAACGATTGTTTTCGATGATAAATAACCTTCCATACCTTTAAGTAAAGACTGAACTGTCTGATCGATGTTATTAGCCATTTTTTATCCTCCTCCGCTTTAATAAGCTAAATTAATTGTAATTTTTATATTCTTAGATGTCAATTATTTAAGTGTTTTTATTTTCTTAATAATCATCAATTTTTAACTTTAAATCATTATATTGTTATTATTAAAATACCGATTTAAGCAACTTCTTAATATTCTTATCTTTGTAAAGTTTTAAGAAAATTCCCAGCAATACCGCCACTCTGAATCGACCTTTTACAAAGAAATCGCCGTCGAATTTTTTATTTTCGAAATCCGGTACCACGCTGATGCTTTTACCTATTACACCAAAGGCTACTGCGATTACGCCAAGGAGTTTTCCCGTAGCTGCCGGGTCTTCCAAACCGTATGACACATAGCCCTTAAATTTTCGAGGCCTTATTTCTTTTAAAGCTTTAATAAGTTGCTCTTTAACCAATCTAAAGGTCTTTTTATTTTCTTCATCCCTAAGGAAAGTGATGATTTTCTTTATACCGGCAAAAAATCTTTTAATTCTTGCAAAAAATCCCGGTTTTTCTTCCTCTTCATTTTCCTTACTTTCAGCCGCCTCTTTTTTATGAGCATCTTTTAGCTTGTCGACAGTTGATTGTTTTTTAGTCTCATTATCCGAATCTTCCTTATTTTCGGAAGCTTCTGTCTTGGCCATCTTGGCTTCTTCGGCTTGTCTTTTTGCCTTTTTCTTGCGATATTCTTTTCGTTCTTTCTCGCGTTTCTTCTTTTTCTTTTTTTCGGATTTTTCCGTGCTTAAAATCACAATTCCAAGCAGTCTGACCTTATATTTAAAGTCTGTTTTATCAAGGTTAATTTCTATTCGCAGAAAATGAAAAAGCCAGTAAATAACAGCCTTTACGTTAAGTTTTTTAAGGCTTTCCTCTTCTTCATCAATTTCTTTACCGTAATTAGCGATTGCCCTAACTTTGTATTTAAAGGGAAAAAAGAAAAACAAAAGGACCAAAAGCGCTATTACGGCTATGACAATCAGAGCAACGATTCCGATCATCGCCAATACATGCAGCATAGTTACAATCCTTTCGCAAATTTGTCCAGTTCAAAACCTCCTGTTTGCTCGTAGCAATCCATGATTATCTTTTCCATAACAATCATGGCTTCATCGTAGGACTTTGCAATTCCCAGAACAAATATATCTTTTTTGTTTTTATAATATTTTTGATTGAGTACATGTGAGGGATAAATATCCATGATATTGCCGGGAACATCGGCAAGACACAGTACAAAAACATCCGACTGATATTTGTAGCGTTTGATGTTTTTAACTATATGCGATTTTTCTTTTTCAGCTTCCGCCCCCACATACAAATAATCAGACCAAATCATAGTTTACCTCAATGTTTCTTTACAGAACGACTTACGCCAACTCCTTTACTATTTTATCACATTTTAAACACTTGTAAAAGATGATAATATGAAGTAAAGAAAGGCGACACTTCATATGAAGTGCCGCCTGAACCGTGATTAAAGCTGTTTCAACATTTCTTCCAATGTATCGCGTTTTCTGATTAAACGATCGCTGCCGTCTTTTGCGATAAGAACTTCTGCCGGACGAGGTCTTGAATTGTAATTTGATGCCATTGAATAGCCGTAAGCACCTGCACATTCGATACCGATAATATCACCAACATGCATCTTCTTAATATTTCTTGCATTTGCAAGAATATCACCGGATTCGCAAATATTACCAACCAAATGAACAACTTCCGACTCTTTTTCATCGTTGTAAACCACAACATTATGATATGAATCATACATAACCGGACGCTGAAGCACGTTAAAGCCGATATCGCAACCGATATATTTTTCGCCGTAGTTTGTCTTTTCCGATGTTACCGTACCAAGCAACTGACAACATTCGGCAACAATATATCTGCCCGGCTCGGATTTAATCTCGATATTTTTGTTTGGATATTTGGCAACAAAATCATTTACTACAGCCGATAATTCTTTGCACATTTTCTGTATATCAAGTCTGTTCTCATCTTTATAAGGCATACCAAAGCCGCCGCCGAGATCCACAAACTCAAGGTCTTTAAACTCCAAAGCGGTTTCAAGTAACATGCGCGATGATTCAACATAATCTTCCGTTTCAAGGAATAATGAACCGATATGCTGATTAATGCCGTTGATTGTAAGATTGTATTTTTCGGCTGTTTTCTTAACATCTTCCACTTGTTCAAGCTCAACGCCGAACTTGCAATGTCCGCCGGTTACAACCTTTTTGTTGTGTCCCGCACCGATACCTGAGTTGATACGAACACATACTTTGCCACCCGGATTTACCTGTCCGTAAGTATCAAGCTGAGATACGGAATCTACGCTGATTCTTACTCCTTTGTCGATGGCGAAGCGCATCTCTTCTTTTGAAATATTATTTGAAACAAACAATATCTGAGAAGGATCGTAGCCTGCTTCCAACTCGAGAATGATTTCTCCCGGACTCATGGCATCCACATAAAGACCTTCTTCTTTAACGATTTTAATAATCTCTCTGTTGGAATTTGCTTTAATAGAATAGCTTGGATGAAAGTTCTTATAGTCGCAAACTTGAAGCATTTCCCTGCTTCTTTGTCTTAAGATTTCTTCATCGTAAACATAAAGAGGTGAACCGTATTTTTCAATTAAGGCTTCAGCTCTTTCCTTTGTAAGTGTAATTCTTTCCATTGGGAACCTCTTTTCCTAATATTTTTCCATCCCTAATAAAAGTTTTTATTATCAAACACAAATTATGCATAGGCGGATTCAGGCTATTAAGAAAGAAAACCGACATGGCATAAATAAACTATTAGAAAAAATATTAAATTAAAGGCCTTAAATTGTCAATAAATTGAAAATAATTTTCAGATAAAAAATTTTAAAATAAAATACACCCAAGGTAAAAATATTTCATCTAAGAAACATTTTTACATTAGGTGTAATCTTCTTGCGATTGAAACCATTTTACGTCCGCCCGGCAAGCCTTCCAGCTCATCTTCGCTAACCGTCTTAAATAAAAGAAGCAATATGGCATAAACAACAAAACATACAAGTATTGCAATTATACAGCTTATTGAATTGCCGAAAATGCCTACTTTAATGAGAAGTCGATAAACGATAAATCCCACAAATCCCATAATTGCAGCCGCAACTGCGGGCATTACGAATGTATTTTTAACTTCAGGAACAAAGTTTATGTAACGCCTGATAGCATTTAAGTTTAATATGCATATTATAAGCGAGAATATCATATCAAACAAAACAAGAGCGTAAATATTTAAATCCGTAAACCTTAAGGCCAGACACAATGCAACTACGTGAATTGCAAGTGAAATTGCCGAATTAATAACGGGAACACGCATTTTACTGATTCCTTGAAGGACACTTCCCGTAACCGTTGATAAAGTGTAAAAGATAATGGATGCACATCCGAGCATAAGCATTCTTGTTACCATATCAACGCTATCGCAGCTTCTGAAAAGAAGCATAATAATAGGTCTTGCCAAAGCAAAATATCCAATGGCGCAAGGAATTCCCACAAGCATTGATAACTTAATAGCAGCTCCCGCTTTTGCTTTAACTCCTTTTATATCATTAAGTGCAAAGGATTTTACAATGGCCGGTACCGTGGATGATGCCAATGCCGCAGCCAAGGATACGGGTACGTTTTGAAGCAGTACATAGTAGCCGCTGTATGAACCGTAAAGAACCTTTCTTGTCGCGACTTCCATACCTTTAAAATTCATGAAATTACCGAAAATTGCCGAATCCATCAAGGTGCTTATATTATAAATGGTTGTGCTTATAATAACCGGTATAATTGTTAAAATAAGGACTTTGAGAATCTCGCCTCTTGTTTCGTCTTTGCTGGCATAATCCCTTTTCATTTGCTTTGTGAGACGTTTTTTGTAAAGGGCAAAGGTATATAGCAAAAATCCCAAGGCTACCAAAGCTCCGAACACCGTACCCAAGGTACCGCCGGCAGCGCCGTAGCTGTGTACCATACTTTCGCCGATTTGTCCGGACTCAAAAAGCTTTTGTCCGTAACCTATAAGATATACAGCCGCAACAATACTTACAACCGCATTGGCTATCTGCTCGATTATATTGGAAAATGCAGTCGGAATCATGGTTCCCAGGCCTTGATAATAACCTCTGAAAACACCCACAACGCTCATTACCACAAGCGCCGGCGCAAGACATTTCAAAGCAGGAGTAATGCCTTCACCGTAGTTTAAAAGTCCGGTTATTGCACTTGCTCCGAAAAATGCCAAAAGTCCGAAAACAATTCCCACACAAATGGCAAACAAAAGCGCGTTTTTAAATATCTTGTAGGCGGAAATATATTCTTTTCTTGCAACTTTGGCCGATACCATTTTGGACACGGCAAGAGGAACACTCAAAGACGAAAGCATAAGCATAAACGAATAAATGTTATATGCATTTGCATAATCGCTGAGTGCTTCGGAACCTAATATATTATTTAACGGAATTCTGTAAACGAGACCTATGATACGGCTTATTATGGATGCCGCACCGAGAATCATACCGTGAACGACAAAGCTCTTGCTTCTTCCCATGATAATAATTATCCTACTTTCCTACTACAATGCATGTCATACATGCCTAACAATAACCACATTTTTATAAAAAACTATCTTACTATTCCGAGTTTTGAAAGAACGGCTTCCTGTTTTGCAAACATTTCCTTTGCTTCTTCTTCGCTTTCATGATCGTATCCGAAAAGATGCATCATGGAATGAGCAACCAAAAAAGCCAATTCTCTTTTTATTTCATGACCATATTCTTCAGCTTGCGAAAGAACCTTTTCATAGCTGATAACAATATCACCCAGAGTTAATTCACCGCTGTCCGGATTAAAATAATCGCTGACCAAATCATCGTCTTCAAGAAAATCAAAATTTCCCGGAATTTCATATTCCAAAAAGGGAAATGATAAAACATCCGTAGGCGAATCTATATTTCTTTGAAGCTTGTTGATTTCTTGTATGGAAGCATTGTCCGTAATCGTTACGCTAACTTCCGCTTCGTAAGGGCAGCCTTCTGCTTCCAAGGCGCTGTCTATTACTTTTTCAATTAATTCTTCATAATCAAAATCAAACTTATAGTCCGATTCATTTTCGATTGTATACATACATCACCTATTTATACATTAATTTTTCATTGATGTCCAGTCTATAAATGACTGTTTTACTCTTGTAAACTCTTCAACCGATAAGCTCGTATCGTTTAGCGTTCCTTTATCCAAACGATTGTTGAATACGCTGTTTATAAGCTGAGCCATATCGATTTTTTTGCCCGGATTTTTTTCGGCCAAATAGTCATATGAAGTATATACAGAATCCGCAAGCATTACAACAGCAGCTTCTTTTGTTGTTGGAAGCTTAACGGAAACATTGTGCTCTTTAATAATTTTAATTACATTTTCCGGCATTTTAAACTTTCTGGCAATATTAACACCGACTTTAATATAATCCGTACTTTCGCATTTTCCTATATCGTGATACAAAGCTCCGCATTTTACCAAAATATCATCTATAGCTATTGACTTTGCACCGATTACCGCAAGTTCCATAACATCGGTCGAATGAGTAAATACGGGAATCGAAGCCGATTTCATGTATTTGTATGCAGGACTGTCAGGAGATGACAGTTTCATTAATTTTTCTTTTATTTTGCTGTTCCAGATGATTGCTTTTTTTGTAGGCTTGTATAAAAGAGATACAACAAGCAATGCAATAACGGCAATAAGCACGGACACTATATGTTCAAAAGCATATACCGCATTAATCTCTTCGTAAAGCATATAGTAAAACAAGAGATTAATAAAAAATGCCGCAACCAGCATAAGTACAGCGCCGATTGCTATTGTTTTTAGTTTTACGTAAAATCTTGCGGCAACGCATCCCACCGCACCTATCAAAACCATGAGAAGCAAGCTTTCTACCGCCTCACCGGAAAGTAAAACAAACAGCGCGGAAAACATGATTGTTGCCAAAAAACCGTATCTTAATTCATAAAACAACGAAAAAAGCATCGGAATAATGCAAAGAGGTCTTAAAAGATCGTCCACGAAGGTAAGACCCACCGTTAAAAATAAAGAGATTGCGTATAAAACAATAAAAAATATCCATGATTTTATTGTTTCGAAGTCGTGTCCTTTTAAATTGCGATCCACAATCAGACATATAGCAAGGATAATAAGGCAAATATAGGCATAAACGTTAACCGTAAGTGCTTGACTGGGCCACATATACTTTTCGTTTGCTCTTATAGACAAAATCAAAGTTGTTAAAACAACAGATATAACAACCATGATTATTTTCATAATGTTACTTTTCATATTAATCGAAACATAGCTTTGTTTCTTTAATTCCTTCATAAAACATCCCTTTTTTATTTATTTTTATTAACTTTATGCTTGTTTTTTGTCAAGTTTGTTCTTTTTATAAGCTTCTTTTGCATTTTGTCTTGCTTCGAATTTCTCGTATGCATCAACAATTCGCTGAACCACGGGATGTCTTACAACATCCACGCTTTTAAGGTAAGAAAAGCTAATATCATCTATATTTTCAAGAACTTTAATCGCCACATCAAGACCGCTTGTTTGACCTTTAGGAAGGTCTTTTTGGGTTAAATCTCCGGTGATTACAGCCTTAGAACCAAAACCGATACGAGTAAGAAACATCTTCATCTGTGCCGCTGTTGTATTTTGCGCTTCGTCCAATATAATAAAGGCATTATCCAAAGTTCTTCCTCGCATATAAGCAAGAGGTGCAACCTCTATCAAGCCTTTTTCACTGTTTGCCATAAAACTTTCGGCGCCCATTATTTGATAAAGTGCATCATAAAGAGGCCTAAGGTAAGGATCCACTTTACTTTGTAAATCTCCGGGCAAAAAGCCTAAGTTTTCCCCGGCTTCGATTGCGGGTCTTGTAAGTATGATACGGCTTACTTCACCTGTTTTAAAGGCATTTATGGCCATAGCCATGGCAAGATATGTTTTACCCGTACCTGCAGGGCCTATACCGAATGTAACCATGGATTTTTTGATATTATCGGTATATGTCTTTTGATTTGCGGTTTTTGGCTTAACCGGCTTGCCGCTTATGGTACGGCAAATAATGGTATCGTCAAGTTCTGATAACTTAACATTCTTTTCATCAAAACACATAGCGAGAGCATAATCTACATTTTGCTCTGTTATAGTATTGCCGCGTTCGCTTAAGGATGCCAAATCCTTTATAACATTTCTTGCACGTTCAACATTGATTGAGCCTCCGACGATTTTTATCGCATCGGCTCTGTTTACTATTGATACATAAAGAGTTTTTTCGATTTTTTTAAGATGAGAATCAAACTGTCCGAAAACATTTGATGCATCCTTTGCGGAAATATCCACAACCTCTTCAATCACACTCATTAACTGTATTATTCTCCTTTGCTTGTATCGTATGTTTCATCCGCTTTATCGGATGATGAGAAACAATAAATCGTTTCATCCGTATCCGTATTATGCATGTCGTATGTATAAACGTTTGTTTTTTCTTTATCGTAATAATATTCGATGCTATCATCAAAAATATATTTAACGTCACATTTTAACGGTACTTTCACCGTAAATGTTTCTTCTGATTTGCTGTCCGGATCTTTGATTATGGTCACGGTTCTGCCTTCTCCGTGTGTTCGGGCATAAAGATCGTCAGTAGCTTTGAAATCATCCACATCGTATTCGTAGTTCATTTCCGCTATGGATAATGTGGAACCGTCTTCTTTTAATATCTCATAAACCACTTTTGAGGCTTCCAAAGAATCTTTATCCACTATGAAACGAGCTTGATATATTTCGTTTTCACTAAGCCAATTAACACTACTGCCTTGTATTTTGTTTAACTCATCATAAGTCAGCTGTCCCACAAAGGTAACTTTGCCGTCTTCTTCGGATATATCAACAATATTATATTGATTGGAAACATAAACAGATTTATCAATAATATCATCAAAATAAGCTTGATATAAGCTTTCATCGATAAAATAAGCAAAATATGGCATTTTAATACTGTTGTCATAGCCATATAACTCTTTATCGCCATAGTATTCACTATAACCGTTTGAATCTTCCTTTAAGTATTTATTATCCGCAAAGGAAGATGTTTCGGATACTGCTACTTGTTGATCTGCCGAATCATAATAAGTGCACGTTATTTTAAATCTTTCATGCTTTGCCAAAATATTTTCGGGTAAGTTTACACCAACAACTTCATTAAAAGCTTCGGCATAATCCTCTTTTGCAAGAGATGAATAATCTTCCGGTTTGTTTTTGTCTTCGCATCCCGCTAAGGCAAAAATAGCCATGACGGATACAAATATCAGTGCTAATTTTTTTCTCATAAAAATTCCCCCAAAATATACTGCTTAATCGTTAAAGTAAAAATAAAGCAAATTATTTGCATACCTTTTATTATTATATCATTAACCCGGCATAAATCCTATTCAAAAATATAAAAGGTTGCGCATTAAGCGCAACCTTCATTTAATTTAACTGTGTTTTAGCAACTTCCAAAGCTTTCTTTAAAGCCTCATCTATGCCTGCGGCATTTTTACCGCCGGCCTGAGCCATATTCGGACGACCGCCGCCACCACCGCCTACAAGGGATGCAATTTCCTTAATAAGGTTTCCGGCATGAGCTCCGGCCTTTATAGCATCATCCGTAGCCATGGCAATAAGATTTACCTTATCCGCTCCTTGACTTGAAGCAAGAACCACAATTCCGCTTCCGATTTGACCTTTGAGCTTGTCGCCTAAATTTCTTAATGCGTTCATATCCACATCTTCAACTTTAGTTCCGATATATTTAAATGAACCGATTTCAACCGCCGCATTTGAAACATCACCCAGTGAATCATTTGCAAGTTTGCTCTTTAACTTCTCGTTTTCACTGTTTAATTTTTTGATTTCATCCATCAAAGATGTAATCTTTTCGGCAAGAGCTTTTGGCTCGCATTTTGCGGCTTTTGCTGCTTTTTCAAGTTCAGATTCAAGTTCATCGTAGTATTTTTTAACACCTGCGCCCGTTATAGCTTCGATTCTTCGAACACCTGCCGCAATACCCGATTCGGAAACAATCTTGAAGCTTCCGATATTTCCTGTATTTGAAACGTGAGTACCACCGCAAAGTTCTATTGAAAAGTCACCCATGGATACAACTCTTAC